>JAKSJJ010000110.1 GCA_024398335.1 Bacteroidales bacterium
TCTCCTTCACAGGCCGCGTCAAAGACGCTGTCCGCGCCGCTAAAGTCCTTATATACAAACTCTGTCTCGCTGTCCTGACGTTCAGGTTATAGTTCCTCGGAATCTTCCTTTGAAAGTCGTACGATGGCAGGGGAGACGCCTTTGAGCATGAGCTCCTGCTGACGTCGCTCGCTTAGTGTCTTACGCTCTTTCGCCTGCATGCGCTCCTGCCGCTTACGGGCCTTTTCCTGCTCCCAACGCTCTCTATTGCCCCTGATTGTCGCCGCGAGAGCTTCCATAGTATTCTCGAATACCGCCTTTTTCAGTTCGCATTCCCACACGCTCACGCAATACCATCCCATAGATGATAACTTCGCCACGACCAGTTCGTCACGGGCCTTATTCCTTTTGACTTTGTCCTGCCAGAACTCCTTGTTGCTTTTAGGACGGCTGTAGAAAGAGCATTTGTCATGTCCGTGCCAGAAACATCCGTTTACAAACACGCACGTCCTATATTTAGGAAGTACGATATCCGGCGTTCCGCTAAGAGAGCGCACATTGACCCTGAAACGAAAGCCCTTCGCGTGAAGAGCCTTTCGTACACGGATTTCCGGCTTGGTGTCCTTGCCGTGGATGCGTGCCATGTTCTGGGAACGGGTCAGGGGCATATAACTTACTTTTCTTCACAAAAATAGCAAAACTGATTTAACTTTTAAGTAACCCCTGCGTCAAAGTAATGTTTTTGACTAAACTCTATATGAAAACAAGCCTATTGACAACAAGCTTACTGATGGCCGCTTCTGTGTTGTGTGCGGCGCAAGTACAAAGAGCTGTCTGCGACGAGACATGCTCATTCGAATCACAAGCTACAGAAAGTAGAGAAACTGTAAACACCGTCACCTCAGAGGCCGGTTATGCGGTCGTAAGTCCCGTAGGAAGAGGAACTGTCGAGATGATTAAGCAGGCGCCTCGACTCAAGACCCTGGAGGGCAAGACAATCGCCCTTGTAGGCGTCAGCTTCATGACCAAAATCACCCAGGCAGAGATCAAAAGACTTATTTTGGCGGAGTACCCTAAGGCTAAGGTCATCCTGCAAGACGAGATAGCCTATTGCGGAGTATTCCCGGCGCCTGGCGTTCGCAGAAAATCCAACGAAGAGTTCCGCGTGGCCCTGAAAGAAAGGGGAGTGGACGCTGTCATCTCAGGAAACGGAGGCTGCGGCCTTTGCACTCCGAAAGAGACTGGAGCATGTATCACGGCTGAGTATATGGGTATTCCTTCAGTTCTTATCGCCGGCCCCGGCTTTGTCGATCAGGCATATTACACCGCCCTGAATAATGGAGTCCCCGCGCTCAGAGTAGCGGAATACCCCGGCGCCTTCGCCTCACATACCCCGGAGGAATTGACCCGCAATACCCGCGAAATCCTCTGGCCGCAGATAAAAAAGGCCCTCCTCACAGACATCACCGCCGAGGAAATCGCCCGCAATGACTCTCGAAGCAGGGGAGACATACGCGATGATATATATTATGGTACGCTGGAGGATGTAAATGAATATTTCCAGTCGATGAACTGGTCAGACGGCCTTCCTATCGTGCCTCCGACCTTCGAGAAAGTCCAGGAGTTCATGCGCTTCAGCCCTGTCTCTTACGACGAGACTGTCGCCGTGCTTCCGGTGGCTCATAGAAATACTACCGCATGGCATGTTGCCGTGAACGGCGTCATGGCGGGATGTAAACCTCAGTATATGCCTATTCTTATCGCGATGACTAAGGCTATGGGCGATCCCGCTTTCCGCCGTACCCTCGCCTCCACCCACGCCTGGAATCCTTTCTGCTGGCTCAACGGCCCTCTCGCGGCTCAGCTTGGCTTTGATAAAGGGCAGGGACAGATCAATGAGGCCGCGAACGCCGCCCTTGGCCGCTTCATGAACCTCGCGCTGATGAATCTCGCAGGCTATTATGTAAAGCAGGACAGGATGGGCACTTTCGGCTATCTGATGCCATGGGCTATGGTCGAGGATGAGGAGGCTTGCCGGGCAGTCGGATGGGAGCCTTATCATGTCCGCCAGGGATTCAAGGCTGAGGATAGCACAATTACTCTCGCTTCGACCCTCATGTGGGGAAATAATATGGCACCTTCTACGCTGGATCCCGAGAAAATCATGGAACTTCTCGCATGGGATATCTCCGAGCGTTGTCAGTTCGCTCTCGGCAGCGGCAAACAGTTTACATTCAGGACTGTGCTGATGACAGAGCCGGTAGCGAAGATTCTCGCGAGCAAATATAAGACCCCTCAGGCGCTGGAGAAAAAACTCATCACCGAGTCAAGACGTCCGCTCAAGGAGAGAGCCTTCGCGAACTATTACGCCAACCCTGGCGGGACGAAGGACGGAGGGGAGCATAATCTCAGGCAGTACACCAAGCATCTATCTGATACTGAGGACGCTAAAGAGACCAAGACTCCTGCTTGGTATGACTCCTCTGAAAGCACCATGACCACGATCCCAACAATGCGAATGGGCATGACCGCATTCCTGATTACAGGCGACTCGGCGAGAAATAAGATGCAGACCATGCCTGGCGGCGGTTTCGCTACCGTGAAGATTGAACTGCCGGCGAATTGGGATGAATTGATAAAAAATCTTGAATAATCTTGTTTACCTTTTTCATGATGTGGAATTAGATAATGTAAACCAAATCTAAAAACATCATGAAAAAGTTTTTTAAAATCGCAATCGCGGCTGTAGCCGCCCTCTCCCTCTCAGTAGTACTCACCAGCGCTGTCGCTTCAGCAAGCGGTCTCTCGCCTCAGTCGAGGGTAGAGTTCACCTCTAGTCAGTACTCCTATCTCAACTGCTCTATGGAACTGGACAAGGTAACGACCATCATGGGTCTTCTTCCACAGAACATCAAAAAGGAGTGCCGCGGCGCTTACAAGGACATTCGCGCAAAGCACCAGAATTATGGTTCTTTCAAGTATGCGGGTGTCGCTGTCAAATTCTCTCAGTCAGCGGATTATGAGGGCCTTGTGAATATCAATTTCAGCTATCAGGGCAATCAAGTCAAAATCTCGGACGTGAGTCTTGAGCAGCTTGACGAGTTCTTCGCTACTTTGGGCGACTAGAACAGGTTCTGGCAAAGGGCGATAACGGAATTGATGAAGTCCTTGGGGTATCCCCAGAAAACACGACTGAATGTCCAGTCAATTCCGCTAGTGCTGGTCTGCAGGAACATACATAGAGTAAGTATCCAATAAAAAAGTATGAAAATCATAGACCTGACTTTCCCGGGGCCGGTGATGTCACTTTGGGAAAGTCGGGTTTGTTTAGCCCAGCAACATACATGGAAGGCGAGGCTGAATCCCATCAGGAGGTCGATCATGTGTAGGAACAGAGTCGCCTTGCTTGAAGTACTCCAGCGCCATGGAATCATGATCCAAGTGAAAAATGGGAAACAGTACGGCATGAGGTTGATATGACGGTATCCTATGGATGCGAAGCCGCTACTATATGAGATATGCGAGTTTTTGTCGTCAACAACAAAACGGTTGATTTTCCTGAGGAAAAGCATCGCGAAAATGGTGTGGATGAATTCGTGGGCGAATGTCATGAACCATTTCACGTTTTGCCTGATTCGTGGAATGAATAACGTGACAAAAAAGAGAGCGAAGCCCGCCGCCATGTAACGGTGATCCCATATTCGCCACCAATTGTCAAATTCCATGGAGCAGGTCTGGTAAAGCACACCAAATGCGATAACCAAGGCCAGGACATAGAAAATGTCTGTCAGAGCAGTGATTATCCAGTCGATTACGCTTTCTATTTTCTCTTTAACCGTCATGATTCGCGAATATACTCATAAAAAAGATTATCTTTGGATGTTTAAGACATTACAAGATGACAGACATCCAATTGATACAGGGTATAAGAGAGAATTCGGAGAAAGCCTGGCGAGAGATTTATTTTAATATGAAATCGGCGATACGCTCTCGTGTTGAGCCTATTTTGTCGGGCGTAGGAGATTTCACGTTTGATGATTTGTTTGATGAGGCTTTGATTACTCTTCACTCTGATGTGAAGTCCGGGAAATTGAATGATTCCAATTGCGTAAATCTGTCAGGATATATCTATACTATCTGCTATCGTCTGGCATTAAAGAAGGCGCGGCGCCCGGGTATCACTATCGTGGGGGGCACGACTGTTTCGATGACAGGGGAGGATGGAGAGCCGGTGTTGATTGTCACTGGGGTGGAACAGGATCAGGATCCTGACGAGCAGTACGAGCAATATATGAGGGCGCTGGCTTTCCTCGAGGAGGTCTTGTCAAAGATTCCTCTAAATTGCAAGCAGATTTTCAGACGTTTCTATTGGGACAATCTTCCGATGGACGAGATCGCTTCCTCAATGGGTTTAAAGAACGCCAATACGGCAAAAACAACAAAAAACAGGTGTATGGACAAGTTCAAGACAATGGCGAAAGATATCCTTTCAAATGACTCCCTTTCGGAGGATGCTGTACGCACCGTTGTTGAGCGTGAGGCGTTGCGAGATATGCTTGCACGCTTCAGAAAAGAAGAAAGCGGCGATATCGCTGTCGCCGCTTGTGATAATACTGAATCCGAAAAGGACAGTTAGGCTAGAGTGTCCGGTTTCTCGGCAGGCTCCTGCCCAGGCACTTCCTTGACTGGTTCTTCCTCTTTTACTGGCTCCTGCTCGGCAGGGGCCTCTTCTTCTTCGGAGGCTTTCTCGGGCTCTTCCGGAGTCTTCGCTTCGTCTTTCTTTACAGTGTCAGCGGCTTGTTTTTCCTCGACTGGCTTAAGAGTATAACCGCCGGCTGTGGTTAGGAATCTGCTGTAAGACCTTGAAGTGTAGGAAGTGCAGACCGCGAAGGTGTTGTTGGCGAAGAGAATGTCCGTGATTTTGTTCTCGTCGATATACTTTAGGATATTCTTCGTGAAATACCTGTAATCCACGACGTGAACCTCCTCGAAGGAGTAGAACATGTATCCTGGAAGAGTGTTTCCGAAGGAGTCTTTCATGATAAGGAGTCTTCTTCCGTTGTTGACTCCGGTCTGGACCTTGACCAATGTGCAGTCCGTTCCCATGAAATTCAGGTATGCGTTATTACCCTTGTAATTCTTGAAGAAGCTGGCCTGGAAAGGTTTGCTCTCTCCGGTCACATGCAGGTCCTCGTCAGTATAGTAGGTGATGAAGGTTGTCGTGTATGTGGCCCCTGTCGGCACGTAATAGACAAAGTCCTCGGGATTTTTCTTGACATTGATGTCCTTTGAATATCCGAACATCGATCCTACATATCCCGGAACGACCCTTTTCTCGTATGCGTCAAGGCCGCGGAAAGGAACGCCTGCAGCCTTGGCGAAGGCCTGGGCCGCGTAGAATCCTCCGAGCGGGGCCCAGTGGTGGTCGGTGCGCAGATAGATGTCCTCGCGTTTGTGAGAGGCCATCACATCGCAGATGTTCACGCCCTTGGCTCCGACAAGTGAACTCATCATATTCTCGATCATCGCGCGCTGGGATTTATTGCGGGAGGCGACAGATGACGGGCAGTAATACTCAATGGCGGTAGGGATAGGCATGCACCAGACGTTGACTCTTGATCCGAGCATTTCCTTGTATTTGTTCACGACGCCGACATAGGTCGCTCCTGAGCCTGCGCTGCCGTGGAAGGTGGACATCGCCCTTGTGGTGGAGTCTTGTCCTGTGATTATGATTCCGGAGGTGGCGAATCTGACCTTGGCGTCGACTTCGTCCTCATGGGCGGTGGTGTCTTGCATCATCTCCTCAGGGGTCAGAATCTTATCCGGGTCGTCATCGACCATCTTTATCGTGTTGTCTGTAGCGACGAATGAGACATTATCCTCTTCTACATAGTCTATGTCCTGGTCACCCTCAACGCTTCATTTCTTGCCGAGAGAACTTTTTATGCCCATGGCGTTCTTCAGGGTCATGCTCTG
>JAKSJJ010000111.1 GCA_024398335.1 Bacteroidales bacterium
ACAGGGATTGCCATGAGCATCACGGCGAGAATCATTGTTAAAAATCTCATAGTTAAATTGTTATTTAAGTTAAAAAAGTGTCGGGTGGTTGTCCTCAAGTTCCGAAAGTATCTTCTCAACTATGATCTCACGAAGCAGAGCGCCCTTTGAGCGCACCTTGAATTTCTCACAGTACGAGCGTATGGCCGCTGACTCGCTGTCATTGAAATAAATGACCTGACGATTCTTGCGGACAAGCGCGGCTTTCTGCTTCTTGAGATATTCAGGATCAACCGGCGCTGTTGCTATCTTCCTTTTTCGTGCCAAATCTTTAAATATTAGGACATATACTCGGCAAAGATATGAAAAAAGAGCCGGACTCAATCGAGTCTGGCTCCTTTTTCATCATAAAATTCATACTGCAGGACCGTAAAGGACGAATCCTCGACGATATTCAACTTGCACTTGTACTTCCTTTTCCATCTCGTGTAGATGGAAGAGAACATTCCTCGTGTAAGATAAGCTCCCAGTATAGGCCCGACCTTCAAAGTCAGGCGCTCCATTTTTTTCTCCGAGACGTAATAGGCCAGCGAGCGTTCTATCGCTTCGTCAATGACCAGGCTTGAAGCTATCTTTCCTGTGCCGTGGCATACCGGGCAGACCTCCTGGGTCTCGATCTCAGTCGCGGGGCGAACCCTCTGGCGAGTGATCTGCATAAGACCGAACTTGGTCAGAGGCAGCACATTGTGCTTGGCCCTGTCGCCTTCCATCAGTTCCTGCATGTACTTGTGAAGGGCGTTGCGATGTTCAGCTGACTCCATGTCGATGAAGTCCACGATCACGATGCCACCCATGTCACGAAGACGCATCTGACGGGCGATCTCTTCCGCGGCGTAGCAGTTGACGTCGAAGGTGTTCTGCTCCTGTTCCTTGTTCTTGGAACGAGTGCCACTGTTGACGTCCACCACGTGTAATGCTCCCGTGTGCTCGATCACAAGATATGCCCCCTGTTTGATAGGAACCACCTTACCGAAGGAACTCTTTATCTGTCTGAGGACCTCGAAATGGTCGAAGATAGGTTCCTTTTCCTTGTACAGCTTCACGATTTTCTCCTGTTCAGGGGAAATCAGCGAGATGTATTTGCGACACTCCTCATAGACGTTATCGTCGTTGACATAGATGTTGCTGAATGTGTCATTCAGAAGGTCGCGGAGGATAGTGGTAGTCTTGCTGTACTCCGTAAAGAGCTGCTGGACTGTCTTGGACCGGGCCAGTTTCGCCCATGAACCCTCCCATTTCTCTACCAGGGACATCAACTCGGCGTCCAGCACAGCGGAGCTTTTACCTTCCGCGGCGGTACGGATGATCGCGCCATAGTTCTTCGGGAGAATGTTCTTGACGAGTAATTCAAGCCGTCTCTTTTCCTCTCTCGAGGAAATTTTCTGGGATACGCTCACCTTATCTGCGAAAGGGAGCAGTACAATGTTTCGTCCTGCCAATGAAATTTCCGCGGTCAGTCGTGAACCTTTGGTCGAAATCGGCTCCTTGACTATCTGGACAATTATCATCTGTCCGACAGTCAGGACTTCTTCGATACGTCCTTCCTTTGGAAGAGGCTTCTCCACTTTGATGTGGGAATACATTCCCTTGTGGTCCGTGTTAGGATTGATGCGCTTGACGAACTCGTCGAAGCCTCTGAAATACAATCCCAAGTCCAGATAATGGACGAATGCCTCTTTCTCATCACCGATATCGACAAAGGCGGCGTTCAGGGACGGGAGCAACTTCTTGACTTTACCAAGATAGACGTCGCCCACACAGAAACTGTGTCCCTGGCTCGACTCTTTGTTGAGCTCGATAAGCCTGTGATTCTCCATCAAGGCTATCGAGACCTCCTGGGGACCAACATCAACGATGAGGTCCTTGATCTTTTCCTTTGGTGATTCAGACTCCATAGAAATCTCTGACAAAACAAAAGGCCGGCAGTTTTGGCGCCAGCCTTTTTGATTAGCAAACTGCTAAAATGGCAGACTCGGAAGATTACTTTCTCTTCTTGTGTCTATTCTTACGCAAACGTTTTTTACGTTTGTGGGTAGCCATTTTATGCCTCTTGTGTTTCTTTCCGTTTGGCATAATATTATAGGTTTAAATGATTATTTCTTAAGTTCTGAGATGAAAACCTTTGCTGGTTTGAAGGCTGGAATATCGTGCTCTGGGATAGTGAGAGTGGTATTCTTGGTGATGTTGCGAGCCGCCTTCTGGGCACGATGTTTGATGATGAAACTACCGAATCCACGGAGATAAACCGGCTCTCCATTTGCGAGCGAACCTTTGACTACCTCCATGAAAGACTCAACCACATTCTGGACTGCGATCTTCTCGATGCCGGTAGCCTTAGCGACCTCGTTAACGATTTCTGCTTTAGTCATAATTATTTTAATTTTAATAGATTACATTGTTCGGATAATCCTTGCAAATTTAGAGCGAATTTTTTAATAATCAAAACGTTTAGGAAAATTTCGTAAAAATTGCAGGCTTTTGTATCTTTGCATACTATATAATACCTATATGATAAACTTTAAAGAGATTATGGCTCCCGCTGGAGCCGAAGTGAGCATCATCCCAGTGATGCAGGGAGAGGGCCTTCCTAAGGTGAACGTCGACGAATTGCCTGACGCTCTGCCTATCCTGGCCCTGAGGAACGCCGTATTGTTCCCGGGTAGCATCTACCCTATCACAATAGGCAGAGAGAAGTCGATGAAACTCATCTCTGACGCTGAAAAACACGACCTTTACCTCGGCGCGGTGCCGCAGAACGACCTTTCTGTAGAAGATCCGCGCATCGGAGATATGTTCTCACACGGCACGCTCGCCAAAGTCATGAAGACCCTTGAGATGCCGGACGGAACAGTGACAGCGATACTTCAGGGAATCAAACGTTTCGAGCTTGAGGCGATCGTCGAGTACGAGCCATACATGCTCGGACGTGTCAGATACTGCCAAGATGTCATGAGCGAGAAGGACGACAACAAAATCGCCGTCATGATGGACTCTCTCAAGGACAGGGCGGCGACAGTGATGAAAATGGGAACCTTCGTTCCTAAGGAGGCGGTGTCAGCCCTCAAGTCGATTGAGGATTTCGAGTTCCTTGTAAATTTCATCGGAACCACCATAGAGATCGAGAACTACGCCGAGAAGATCTCGCTGCTCGCCATTGACGACGTGAATCTCAGGGCGATGAAGCTCATGAGCCTTCTGGACGTACAAATCGAGTTCCAGAAAATCAAGCAGGACATCAACGCGAAGGTCAAGAGCGAGATCGACCAGCAGCAGAGGGAGTACTACCTCAACAACCAGCTCAAGACAATCCAGGAAGAGCTCGGTATGGACGAGATGGAGGATTTCGAGAAGTTCCGCGCGAGAGCCGAGGAGAAAATATGGCCAGCCTCAGTGCAGGAGATTTTCGAAAAGGAGATGGCTAAACTCGAAAGATATAATCCTTCTTCGCCGGACTACAGCATACAATATAATTATATACAGTTCATGCTCGACCTCCCTTGGGGCGAGATAAGCCAGGACAACCTGGACCTCAAGCATGCGCAGAAGGTTCTTGACGAGGATCATTTCGGACTTGACAAAGTCAAGGAGAGAATCATCGAGTACCTCGCCGTGCTCAAGCTCAAGGGCGACATGAAATCCCCTATCCTCTGCCTCTACGGCCCTCCGGGCGTGGGTAAGACCAGCCTCGGAAAGTCAATCGCCAGGGCGTTGGGTAGAAAATATGTGCGTATCGCCCTGGGCGGAACCCACGACGAGTCCGAGATACGCGGACACCGCAAGACCTACGTAGGAGCCCTTCCGGGACGTATCCTCAACGGCATCAACCGTGCGGGAACCTCCAACCCTGCCATCGTCCTGGACGCAATCGACACGATCAGCCGTGACTGCAAGGGAGACCCTTCATCTGCCCTTTTGGAGGTGCTCGACCCTGAACAGAACACCGCGTTCCACGATAATTACCTGGACATCGACTACGATCTTTCAAACGTGATGTTCATCACGACCGCCAACAGCATTTCCACTATTCAGCCGGCTTTGAAGGACAGGATGGAGATGATAAACGTGAGCGGATACCTCGCCGAGGAGAAAATCGAGATCGCGCGTAATTATCTGGCACCAAAGCAACTGGAAGAGCATGGTCTGGACAAGAAAGACCTCAAGATAGGAAAAGAGACCATCGCGGAGATAGTCGATAAGTACACTCACGAGTCCGGCGTACGCGGTCTTGAGAAGCAGATAGCCAAGATAGCCCGCGTGACCGCTAGAAAGATAGCTCTCGAGCAGGATAACCCTGTGACTATCAAGAAGGAACACCTCAAGGAATATCTCGGGCTTCCGACCAATTTCCACGACCTTATCAAGGGTAATGAGGGACCTGGCGTAGTGACAGGCCTCGCGTGGACGGAGCTCGGAGGAGAGATTCTCTTTATCGAGACTTCGATAAGCAAGGGCAAGGGAGCGCTGACAATGACAGGAAACCTCGGTGACGTGATGAAAGAGTCCGCCACGATAGCCTATCAATACATCAAGGCCCATCCTGAGCTTGCCAAAATGGAGTATGAGGAGTTCTCGCAGAAGGACGTACATGTCCACGTTCCAGAGGGAGCGGTTCCGAAGGACGGTCCGTCAGCGGGTATCACGATGGTATGCTCTATGCTCTCAGCCCTGCGCGGCGAGGCTTTGCGCAAAGGCATCGCGATGACAGGAGAGATGACTCTCCGCGGAAAAGTGCTTCCTGTCGGAGGAATCAAAGAAAAGATTCTCGCGGCAAAGCGTTCCGGAGTCAAGACCATCGTCATCTCCGAGGACAACCGCAAAGACGTTGAGGACATCCAGGAGATTTACGTCAAAGGACTTGAGTTCCACTATGTGAGCAACATAGAAGACGTTGTCAAATTCGTATTCTGATGGACGTAAAGATAGAACAGACTTGGAAGAGAGCCTTGCAGGCCGAGTTTGACAAGCCCTATTTCGCCGAGCTTGCATCCTTCCTGCATGCCGAGAAGGCGGCGGGTTATCAGATATACCCTCCGGGAGGTCTGATTTTCCGCGCCTTCGAGCTTACTCCGGTGGACTCCCTTAAAGTCGTGATCCTGGGCCAGGACCCATATCACAACCCAGGTGAGGCGATGGGGCTCTCATTTTCTGTTCCCGACGGAGTCCGCACTCCCCCATCTTTAAGAAATATCTTCACCGAGATAGAAAATGACCTGGGCGTCAGGATGAGCGGCAAGCCTAATCTTGAAAAATGGGCAGGCCAGGGCGTACTGCTGCTCAACGCCATACTCACAGTAAGGGCCCACACGGCGGAATCTCATAAAAACAGAGGTTGGGAGACATTTACTGACGCTGTAATATCATATATATCCGAGAATTGCAGCGGTATCGTATTCCTTCTTTGGGGAAGATACGCTAAAAGCAAAGCGGACCTCATAGACAAAAGCAAGCATTATGTGCTGGAAGCGGCCCATCCGTCTCCTCTCGCAAGGGGCGCGTTTTTCGGCTGCCGTCACTTCAGCCAGACGAACGCCATACTTATATCCCAAGGAAAATCTCCTATAGACTGGCAATTATAATTCATTCAAAATGGGAAAGACAGCATTGTTTCCTGGTTCATTCGACCCTTTTACAGCGGGACACCTCAATATACTTAAAAGGGCTCTCACGATGTTCGATCACGTCATAGTGGCCGTCGGTATAAATCAGGACAAGAGAGGTTTCTTCACGAATGAGAAGAAGCTCGAAATCATCCGTGAGGCGACAAAAGGCATGGACAATGTCAGCGTCATTGAGTATAGCAACCTTACCATTGACAAATGTAAGGAATTAGGTATCAAGCACATAGTCAGAGGCGTAAGAAATATGC
>JAKSJJ010000112.1 GCA_024398335.1 Bacteroidales bacterium
GATGAACTCGCAGTTTTTTCGAGTTCGCTCGCCATTATGAACATCCAGATGTCATAGTTCTCGAATTTGGTGTCCTCCTTGTCCTCCAGACGTATGATTTTCTGCGCATGGAAGCTGATATCCGGTGAATAGATACAGTTTGAGCGGTCAATCTCACCGTGATTCTCGTTGCTGATGTTGGCGTCTGTGAGGTTCGCCCAGTTGACATATGATTTTCCGTCGTCACCTATTGTAGTGATCCTGCATGTCGGGCTCAGGGCTATTGGAAGCATGTCAAGGTCTCCAAGGTCCGCAGGCGGCTCAAAGCAGGCGAATAACCTCGCTTTATTGATGACCACCTCGTTTATATCAGAAATACCGGCGGCCGAGAATTCCGCGAGGAGTTTCTGCTGTATCTCTTTTGATGAGAACACAGGCTTCACTCCGACGCCTCCTTCGACATAGATCGCCTCGCCAGCAGGTCCCGGGACTATCGCTGACGCGTCGTCTCGCTTACAGATATTGTAGGCGAACTGGTTAGGAACGGATGTGCCTTCAGGGAACGAAAGGGCTCCGAAGAGGAAAAGGAAGGAAGTGTCCACTTTCTCCCTGGTGCCGTAATCAGCCGTGAATTTAAGCTCAGCGTAGTTTCCCGTGATGTAGCCGTCCTCCTGCGCTATGGCGACATCGAAGAAGTTGAATCGTCCTCCCATGCCCACAGGCTCGTCACAGGTCATGTAAATGCCAGGGAACTTGTCGAGATAGTTTTTAAGGCTGTCCATGACAAACACGCCGTCCTTATCGCAAAGCGCGAGCATCTTGGTGAACTCGCTTTCCGTATAAGCCTTCGAGAAAGAGAACGACAGAGAGTCAGAGCCGTCATACATAGGGATGCCGTCGGTGATTCTCTGAAGCCCATTGAATTTCTCCGTCGGGAAATAAGACATGTATGTCAACGTGTCGAGCCTGATCCCGGCTTCACGTACCGAGTAAACGTTGATACCCTGCATTATCTTTGTCTGCGCGGGGTTAATCACGTTCACGGTATCTTTCTGGAGGGAGATACGGAAGTCGCGGACTTTCGCGTTCTTTCCGAAGTCCAGCGTGTCGTTGAAAGGAACGAGCGTAAAAGCGCTGCTTCTTGTAGAAAGTCCGGAATACTCTTCCCTGATCGCGCCTATCGTGATGCGGCGTGAACTATAGCCGGACATGTTGTCCACAAGCTTCATCTGTATCTCAGAAAGCGGAATTTCAGCGTAGTGTACTTCGAACTGCTGCTCGACTGGAATGAAGTCTTCGCCTACATGTGTATCCACATTCACGCACGCGCACACGCACAAAGAGGCGAGACCTCCCAATATTGTATATTTCAGATTCATCTGTTAAAGCTGATCGTAAAAGCTGTTGTAGTCGTCTATGTATGATCCGTCATCAAGCCTTGCCTGGTCGAAATCCATTACAGGCAGACCCTGGGCGCGGGCGTAGTCGCTCAGCTCGGCGGGAACGGTCGCTCCTCCGACGATGACGCCGTCGCTATAACGCATGGCCATCTTGGCGAGATCGCATCCGGTAGTGTCCTGCGGCAGGCCGATGTCCTCAAGGCTTATGCCTCCAAACTGGATCTTCTCGGCGAGCGCCTCGTCGAGGTGGTCGTAGCAGATGTCGTCGTAAAGGGAGAGGACGACTTTGCTTGATGAGAATATAGGATCGTCTTTGTATTCTTTTTTGAGGTAAAGAGGGAGGACGTGTGAGATCCATCCCTGGCAGTGAATCACGTCGGGAGCCCAGCGGAGCTTCTTCACGGTCTCGAGCACTCCTCTCGCGAAGAAGATCGCCCTTTCGCCGTTGTCCTTGAAGAATGTGCCCGAGGTGTCCCTGGTCACTTGTTTGCGATGGAAGAAATCCTCGTTGTCGATGAAGTAAACCTGCATTCTCGCGGAGGATATAGATGCCACCTTGATGACAAGAGGGCGATCCACGTCACTCACTATGATGTTCATTCCTGAAAGGCGTATCACTTCATGAAGCTGGTGCTTGCGCTCATTGATACAGCCGTAGCGAGGCATGAACGAGCGGATTTCCTTCTTTCTTTCCTGAATACCTTGAGGCAGGAAACGGCCTACCTTGGACTCTGGAGATTCCGGCAGATAAGGGAATATCTCGGAACAGACGTAGAGGACTCTTTTGACTTCTCCCATTTGAAAAATTTTTACGCAAATTCACAACAAAGATAATGATTTTTTTTGTTTTTCACTATCTTTGACCCCCAAATAGCGCGCCCCAGTGCGTGCGAAAGTAGTTTTATGAACAAAAGAGAGGTCATAGTCAGCACGAAAAGACTGGCGAACGCGTACTTGTCATCAGTCATCAGCATTTCCCTGGTGCTGCTGCTTGTGGGCGTGGCCCTGTTGCTGCTTGTCAACGCGAGGAGCATATCTGACTACTTCAAGGAGAACATGAAAGTCTCTGTCATGTTGACCCAGACGGCGAGTGAGGCCAAAGCTCATGAGCTGGAGAAAGCTCTTTCGGCCAAACCGTACATAAAGAGCGTCGAGTTCGTCTCCAAAGAACAGGGTATCGAGGAAATGAAGGCGCTGCTCGGCGAGGATTTCCTCGACATTTTCGAGACGGCCCCTATCCCTATCTCCATAAATGTGTCTCTCCCGGCCCAGTATGTGACCTCCGATAGCCTGGATATAGTCAAGGCGGCGATTCTGGACATGCCTCTTGTCGAAGAGGTGGTCTATGAACGCTCTCTCATCGACGCCCTGAACGCCAATATAAAGAAGTTGTCGCTGGTTCTGTCCGTATTTATCGCTCTGCTTCTTTTTATTTCCTTCGCATTGATTAACAACACGATACGCCTAAGTGTCCATGCCCGTCGATTCACCATTCATACGATGAAGATGGTCGGCGCTACAAGGGCTTTCATACGCAAGCCGTTCCTTATCCGGAGCGTCTGGCAAGGCTTGGCCTCCGCTTTCCTGGCTTCGGTGATGCTCCTTTCCCTTCTCGCAGCTCTGGGACGCGGTTTCGAGCAATTGGGAGATATCTTCCGACCGGGGCTTGTCGCTCTGGTTCTTGGCATTTTGGCGCTTAGCGGAATATTAATATGCGCGGCGAGTACTTTCTTTGTCATGGGAAAGCTTCTCTCCGTAGATAAAAGTGAATTATACTATTGATATGAATCCTAAAATGGCGATAACCCCCAAGGGGTTGAAATATCTTCTCATCGGACTTATAGTGATGATATCCGGATATATCCTGATGATGGGCGGCGGTTCTACCGATCCCGGGGTGTTCTCCTGGGACATGTTTGATTTCAGACGTCTCGTGGCCGCTCCTGTGGTCATAGTTCTCGGCATTGTCATCGAGGTCGTCGCTATAATGGGTGTGTTCGAGGATAAAAAAGAAGATAAATGAACTGGTGGCAGTCGATAATCCTGGGTCTTGTCCAGGGTCTGACGGAGTTTTTGCCTGTCAGTTCAAGCGGTCATCTCGCGATAGGCCGTCAGATTCTCGGGGTAGAAGCTTCTGGGGATCTTGTTTTTGAGGTCGTGGTGCACGCCGCCACGGTTCTCGCGACAATCATTGTCTTCAGAAAGCAGATTCTCGACCTTCTCAAGGGCCTGTTCCGTTTTGAGTACAACGATCAGACGGATTACATCTTCAAGATAGCCGTGTCTATGATCCCTGTCTTTATCGTGGGAGTGTTTTTCAAAGATACGGTCGAGTCTCTTTTCAACTCTCTGCTTGTAGTGGGCCTGGCCTTGGTGGTGACATCGATGCTTCTTTTCTTCTCGGACATATATTCGTTCGCGTCGAGAAAAGAAGGGACGGCCGCTCCCCGTAACGGCATATCGTACCTGCAGGCTATAATCGTCGGCTTAGGGCAGGCGCTCGCTGTCGTGCCTGGACTGTCCCGCTCCGGCACCACGATTTCCACGGGCTTGCTTTCCGGCGTGGACCGCTCCGTAGTGGCGCAGTTCTCTTTCCTGATGGTCCTTGTCCCTATCCTCGGGGAGGCTTTCCTGGATGTTGTCGGCGGAGATATGGCTTCCTCCTCGGTCGGGGCTTTGCCTTTGATCCTTGGCTTCGCCTCCGCTTTTGTATCTGGCCTTTTCGCATGTAAGGTCATGATCGCTCTTGTGAAGAAGGCCAAGCTCAAGTGGTTCGCTCTTTATTGCGCCGTCATCGGCGTCGCTGTCTTGATTTATTCTATGTTCTAGCATGAGCGGAAAATACGCATACTTCGCCGCTGATGTGCACCTTGGCCTTCAGGTGGGAGATCCCGCCGCGAGGGAACGCTCGTTCGTGGACTTCTTGCGCTCGATAGCCTCGGACGCTGATTCTCTTTATCTGCTGGGGGACATCTGGGATTTCTGGTATGAGTATAAGTACGTTGTCCCGAAGGGGTATGTGCAGGTTTTCGCCGCGATAGAGGATCTTGTCCGCTCTGGCGTTAAGGTGTACTTCTTCCCGGGAAACCACGATGTGTGGGCTTATTCCTATTTTGAGGAGCTGGGGATGATAAAGATGACTCAGCCCGCCCTTGTCCAGATAGGGGGCAAGTCCCTGTGCATAGGTCATGGAGACGGCCTCGGACCTGTTCCTTTCGGCTATCGCGTGCTCAGGGGGATATTCCATAACCGTGTACTTCAGGCTCTTTTCAGCACCCTGCACCCTAGGATAGCCTTCAGTCTAGGGTACGCCTGGTCGCGCCACAACCGTCTCGCGCGAGGTGAAAAGGGCAGGTATGTATTCAAGGGTGAGAGTGAGCCTCTTTATCGGTTCGCCGTCCAGTTCGCCGCCTCCCACAAAGTGGATTACTTCGTGTTCGGTCATTATCATGTCGATGTGGATGTCCAGATCCCCGGCGGAAGCAGACTGATTATTTTGAAGGATTGGCTCGAGCAGCCATCTTTTTGGCGTATTCCTCTGGAATGACGACCTTCGGCGGGTATTGCCAGAACAACGAGTAGTAGAAGTTGTCAAAATCCCCTGCCTCCCATTTCTGTACCAGGTCCTCGACGCTGCGGTCGGCCCCTTCGGCGTCGTAGTGTTTCTTCAAGTCAGACCCGAATATCTTGGCGATTCCTTGCCAGAAGCCGGCGGCTATGCCGTTGCGGTACTCTTTGATGATGTTATATGAGGATTTTCCCGCCTCGCGGTCTATCAGCCTCATCAGAAGCGCCCCCTGAGAGACTGTAAGATTCCTTAGCGGGGTCTCAAAGACGTTGAACAGTTCTTTTTGCTGCCCCTTGATGTACTTTTCCCTTTCCGCGCGGCTGAAGTTCTCGGCTTCCAGGGTGCTATCCACCTCTACAAGTAATTCGCGCGCTACGAGCGCATACGGGTAAGTCTTGCTGAAATTGTGGACGAGCCTGTAATATTTCCTCCAGTCCTTTCCTTTCTGTCTCTGGAGCTTCGGGAATATCCTTGACGCGCGTATCTTGTCGATATAGAAGGTGTCTTTGCCTTCGACGATGAATTCCATCACTCCGTTCTCGCTTTTCTGTGGGGTCTGACCAGGGGTCTGGGCATGCGAGTGGGTGAGGGGGGCGAGCTGCAGGGCCAGCGCCAGGGCTATGATTGATATGAGGTGTTTCGTTTTCATGTTTTTTGACTCGACAAAAGTAATAAAAAATATGTATTTCCAACTTCGTGCCAAGCGCCTTTCTGAGAGCGTCCCAAACCCCTGTCCGGCGTTGGTCGAAAATGCGGGAATATTTTTTTCAACAAGGTTCATAACTAATTGTTTTTCGGATAGTTGACATATCAACTTGTTGGTCGAAAATGTTTAAAAATTTTCACATAAAGGCTTTGTAATTGGAATATTTTTACTATCTTTGCAGTCCCCTAATTGAGGCC
>JAKSJJ010000113.1 GCA_024398335.1 Bacteroidales bacterium
GAGCCCAAGGGCGAGCTTTTGACAAGCGGCCCGTCCGAGGTTGTGAATGTGTGTGACTCAAAGCAGATAGAGGATGTCGTCAATAAATATGATATTGACACTATCTATAACCTCGCGGCCCTTCTTTCGGCGACGGCGGAGCGCCTTCCGCTCATGGCGTGGGACATACAGATGAACGGTTTGCTGAATATTCTCGAGATAGCCAGGACGCATAATGTCGCCGTCTTCACTCCTAGCTCAATCGGTTCCTTCGGCCCCTCGACGCCCCATCAGGACACTCCGCAGGATACTATCCAGCGCCCGACTTCCATGTATGGCGTGACTAAGGTCGCGACAGAGCTTCTGAGTGACTATTATTTCCATAAATATGGCGTGGACACCCGTTCGGTGCGTTTCCCTGGACTAATCTCCTATCAGACCCCTCCTGGCGGAGGCACGACGGACTACGCCGTAGAGGTGTTCTATGCGGCGGTCAAGGGAGAGGAGTTTGTCTGCCCTATCGCGCCGGGCACTTATATGGACATGATGTACATGCCTGACGCTCTGAAGGCCGCCGTGGACATCATGAGAGCGAAGCCTCAGTATCTGAAACATCGTAACGCTTTCAACATCGCCTCCATGAGTTTTGAGCCGGAGGAGCTTTTCGCGGCCATACGCAAGTATATCCCGGGTCTGAAGGTCCGTTATCAGGTCGATCCTGTCCGCCAGGCGATCGCTGATTCATGGCCGGACAAGATGGACGACAGCTGCGCCCGCAAGGAGTGGGGCTGGTCTCCGAAATATGACCTTGATTCAATGGTCAAGGATATGATCGAGAATCTGAGAAAGAAACTCCATACGGTTTAACGGGGGAGAAGAAAAAAATAAACGCCGGGTGATTCCACTCGGCGTTTTCTTTGTCTTCAGTATGTGACTGATTATTTGCTGATAGCTGCTGAAAGCTTCTCGCAGAGAGCGTCGATGCCTTCGAAGAGCTCCTTGCGGATATTGTTGTAGAAGGCTTTCTTAGGCTCCTCTGGGTGGTTCACCTTGTCCTTGAGGGCGTTGTAGAGATCTACTGACTCGTCGATGATAGCCGCGATAGCGTCAGCGTCCTGGTTAGGGTTGAGGACTACGAAAAGGGTGCAGTCGTCGATGAACTCGCCGATGAAGTACTCGATGTCTTTCTTGATTACTCTGAGGTTCATGATATTAAAATTAAGTAAGGTTTCAATTGTTACGCGAAGATAGTGAAAATTTCATAATCTTCGTGAACTTCACTACTTTTGCACGCAAGTTATGGATAATACAGGAAAAAGATACAACGCCTTCACCGGATACTTCAAGAAAGTTTACGGCGAGCGCCTTCAAAAGGTCGTGATAGACGCGGGCTTCACTTGCCCGAACCGTGACGGCCTGGTCGGAGTCGGAGGCTGTACCTTTTGCGATAACGCCGCCTTCCACCCGGGATACAGCGTCCCCGGCAAGCCCCTTTCCCAGCAGATAGACGAGGGCATAGAGTTCCATCGTGTCCGCTATCGTAACGCCCGCCGTTTCCTTGCGTATTTCCAATCATTTTCAAACACTTACGCTTCAGCCAGTCGCCTTGAGGAGCTTTACCGCGAGGCTCTTTCCCATCCCGATGTCGCAGGCATTGTCATAGGCACGAGACCGGATTGCGTGGATGAGGAAAAATTGGATTTGTTACAGACTCTCGCCAAAGACAATATCGTGATTGTCGAGTACGGCATTGAGTCGTGCTACGACAAGACCCTCGCGAGGGTGAATAGAGGGCATGATTTCGCCTGTGCGCAAAGGGCTGTGCGCATGACCGCGGAGCGAGGCATTCCCGTGGGAGCGCATTTTATCCTCGGTCTTCCCGGGGAAAGCGCCCAGATGATGCTTGAAGGGGCGGCGCTTATCAACGAGCTGCCGCTAAAAAGCGTGAAATTCCATCAGCTGCAGATCGTCAAGGGAACGGCGATGGAGCGGGAGTTCGCTGAGAATCCTTCTGATTTTGAATGCTTTACCCTTGACGAGTACATAGATTTCATCTGCGATCTGCTCTCACGTCTTCGCCCGGACCTTTACATCGAGCGTATCGCCGGCGAGGTGCCTCCTCGCTTTGTCAGCCGTACGCCATGGGGGCTTATCCGTAACGCCGAATTGCTCCATCTTCTGGACAAGCGCCTGGAAGAGAGGGATATTTGGCAAGGAAAGGCTCTCGGAGCGTCCTTATAACTTCGTTATACAAGAAAATTTTATATATTTGCAGATTACATTGTAATTTGCATTTATGCGTCTTGTCCGAAATATCATAATCCTCACGCTCGCCGTGCTCTGCTCCATGTCATGCAAGATGATCTCCCAGATCATCCATGACGGTGATGTCCTTGCTCGTGTCGGAAAGGAGAAGCTCTACAAGGAGACGGTCGAGCCGCTGGTGCCGAGGGGCTTGTCAGTAGAGGATAGCCTCGCTTTCATCAACAGATATGCTCAGGCGTGGGTTGAGGATGAGGTCTATGCTCAACAGGCACAGGCGCGTCTGGGAAAGGATGTGAAAGATATTCAGGAACAGGTGGCGAGGTATCGCAGGTCTCTTCTGAAATATCGTTACGAGCAGGAATATGTCGCCCAGAAACTCGATTCCCTCGTGCAGGATGATGAGATCTTGGCCTATTACGACGCCCATAAGCAGGAGCTCAAGATCTCCTACCCTATAGTAAGGGCGGTGTATGTGCGTATGCTTCCGGATTCCCCAAACGCTGACGCTGTGCAAAAGGCCCTCTTCCCTAAAAAGAACGACTCTTCGGACAAGCTTGACAGTCTTGTCTTCGCTTCAGCCGAGCGTTTTACGGATTTTGACGGCAAATGGGTCGAGATCACTTCATTGGCGAGAGAGTTCTCCTTGGACTATGGTACTCTTATCGCCTCGATGAAGGATTCCAAGATTGATATCACTGACCCGGATGGCAAACGCCACCTGGCCAAAATAGAAGGATATATGAAGGCGGGCTCGGTTCCACCTGTGGAATACTGCAGGGAAAAAATCAGGGACGTTATCGTCAGCGCGAGGAAAAAAGCGCTTTTGAACTCTCTGGAACAGGAATTGCTTGATGACGCCCGGGAACAAGGATTATTTGAAATTTATCAGGAACAATAATGAAGAATACAATCAAATCAGCGCTGGCTGCTCTCTTTTGCCTGGGCGCATGCCTTACGGCTTCTGCTCAGAAATACACCGGAGGACTTATCGATAAGTCAGTCGCTGTCGTGGGAAATGAGATGATTATGCTCTCCCAGATCGAATCCGAGATACAGATGCTTAAGGCTCAGGGCATCTCCGCTGACCAGAATGTCAGGTGCGAGATTCTTGAGAACATGCTCGTTTCAAAACTTTTCCTCATGCAGAGCCGTCTGGACTCCCTTTCAATCAACAACGACATGGTCGAGAGTGAACTTAGCCAGAGACTGGACGACGTGCGCACCCGCCTCGGCGGAGATGAGGGTGTGGAGGAGTATTTCGGCAAGCCTTTGTATAAGCTTCGTCAGGAGTGGCGTCAGCAGCTTCAGGAGCAGAGCCTTACTCAGCAGATGCAGCAGAAGGTGGCCGGCAACATCCCTGACCTGACTCCATACGACGTGCAGAAGTATGTGGAGGCGGCGGATCCTGAGGATCTTCCTGTTGTCCCTATCAATTACCAGCTCAGCCAGATTTGCATTTATCCTGACCGTGAGGCAGCTAATCTCGCAGTGCAGGAGAGATTGCTCGCCATACGAGAGCGTATTATCAACGGTGAGAAATTCGCGACCCTAGCGCGTATCTATTCTCAGGATTACGGCAGCGCGAGAAGGGGAGGCGAGCTTGGAATGGCATCAAAGACTACTTTCTGGCCTTCGTTCTCTGACGGAGCGATGGCCCTCAAGCCAGGTGTGGTCTCGCAGATTATCGAGACTCCGGACGGATTCCACCTTATCGAGCTGCTCGAGAAAAAGGGCGACATGTTCAATGCCCGCCATATCCTTCTCAAGCCTGAGTACACTCTGGAGGATGCCGAGAAGGCCTTTAAGACCCTCGACTCTCTGAAAGTGGAAATCGCCGCTAAGGCTGTGACCTTCGATCTGGCCGCCAGGTTCTATTCAGAGGATCCTGCCACACGCTCAAACGGCGGACACATGGCAGACCCTAACACTGGCTCGTCATATTTCGAGATTGACCAGCTCAAACCTCAGGATTACGAGGCGATCAAGGACCTGAAGGAAGGCGAGATATCAGAGTCGTTCGAGTCTCTTGATAACGAAGGCCGCAGCGGAAACACCGTTTACAAGATTCTCAAGGTGGATAAGATCATCCCGTCCCATCCAGCTACCTTCACCAATGACTACAGCCTCTTGCTCCAGCAGGCGAAACAGGAACTTTCGATGAAGGCTATCGACAAGTTCGTGGACGATAAGATCAAGGTCACATACATTATTCTCGACCCTCTTTTCAAGGATTGCAGTTTCGATCATGAGGGTTGGGCAGAGAAATTCAAAGAGGAATAATTCCGAAGACTGAATGAGACGTCTGGGTATATTTATGCTGATATCGTTGCTGGCATCAATCATGGTGCCTGCTCTTTACGGCGCCCAGAAGAAAAATGACAAGAAGTCGGACAAGCAGGAGGACAGCCTGGTGCGTCTTGTCAGCGCTGACTCTTTGCAACTGGTGGAGATCAGGGGAATAACCTACCGTCGAGTCGTGGGACGTCCAGCCCGTTTCCTCCATAATGATACCTATCTTCTTTGTGATTCCGCCTTGTGGAACGTGAACGAGGAGATAATCAACGCCATGGGCCATGTGCGTATCATTCAGGAACAGACCGAACTTACCAGCGACAAGCTCACTTACTTTATCCAAAGGGACGTCGCTGAGTTCCGAGGTGACCTCGTGCAGCTCAGGGATAAGGACAAGAACACCTTGCGCACGCGTTGCCTTGACTACAACACCAAGGACTCTGTGGCCATCTTCCGTGACGGAGGCTCTCTAAGGGACAAGGACGGTCAGCTTATCGAGAGCATGAACGGAACCTATGACTCCAAAATAAAGACCTTCACCTTCTCGGACAATGTGAACATGTACACGGATTCTGTGTTCGTGAAGACCACATACCTCAAATATGAGTCTGACCTGAACCTCGCCACTTTCGGATATGACACCAACGCCTGGAAGGACAAGAACATGCTCTCTGCCAACGCGGGCTGGTACGATAGAGGACAGGAGAAGTTCTTCTTCCACCGTAACGTTCATGTGATGAATGATACGCAGGAGGGCTGGAGCGACAGTCTTTATTTCAAGAGGCTTACATCCGATGTCCTCATGCAGGGCAACGCGCAGGTTACTGACACGACTCGAAGGGTTCATGCGCTGGCGGGAAAGATGGACTATGTGGATTCTCTGTCCCGGATAGTAATGTCAGATGATCCGGTGGTAATCTCCGAGATGGACGAGGAGGACGAGAACGGCATGACTCAGGTCGATACCGCGTACGTAGGCGCCGACACGCTGATTTACTATGCGGTCAAGATGTGTGACGTGGATTCTCTGGCTAAGCTTGACGCCGCCGAGCGCCTAAAAAATGTCGAGACCGACCCAGTGACGACATTTAGACGTGAGGCCGCCCAGGCTGCCGCGAAAGCCGCCGCTGAGGCTGCCGCCAATGACCCTAACAACCCAGAGACGGCCGCCCGCCTCGCCGCTGAGGCGCAGGCCGCGAAGGATGCACAGGCGGCAAAGGACGCGAAGGGCAAGGAGTCTGGCGGAAAATCTAAGAAGAGGTCAGATAAGGGCAGCGATGTTTCGGATAAGGAGGAGCCCGCGGTCCCTGATCG
>JAKSJJ010000114.1 GCA_024398335.1 Bacteroidales bacterium
GAACTGCTATCTAAAGTTTAGGAAACTTCCATTCTATCCGTTGAACTACGGGACCATTACAGAAAAAGGCCTTGATTATTCAGCCTTCTTCTCAATGATCTGACGACCTCTGTAGAATCCGCACTCAGGACAAACGTGGTGGAACATTACAGTAGCGCCGCAGTTAGGGCAAGTCGCGAGGGTAGGAACCACAGCGACGTCATGGGTTCTTCTTTTGTCTCTTCTCTGTTTAGAGACTTTGTGTTTCGGATGTGCCATTGTTGTATAACTTTAAATAATTTTATTGTCATTTATCAAATAAGCCCTTCAACGAAGCGAACGGACTGTCGGACATTTCTACGGCAGATTCCCCAGACGGATTGAGGTATCTGGAAACGACCGAGTCGCATTCCCCTTCAGCGTGGCAATGTTGTATAGGAACGGACAGGAGACTGTAATCATAAATCACCTGCGAGAGGTCGATGGCCGTCTCACCTTCCGGGATCCAAACCACTTCCCTGCCGTCCTCCTCCTCGACCGGAATCTCAGGCTCCTGCCCGAAACGGAATCTCAGAGTAGCGTCAGTGTCGACATCGATAACCATATCCCCGAGACATCTGTCACAAGGAACCATTATCGTACCGTCTATGCGGCAATCAACGTCCACCCCGGAGCCTTTACGCGAAGCCTGGGCCTCGACATGAAGCGACGCAGCGTTGACTTTAACATTGTCGTAGCCTTCAAAGAACTCATTTGAGACGTCCCAGCAATAAGCGTGGACGCCTGATTTCAAATCATTAAGCGGTATGATGTAACTTTCGTCCATTATAATGCAAATAATGATTGAGCCCGCAAAGATAAAAATTTATTTTAATAATATCAATCTTCGTCGCCGCTTTTTCTCTTTCTTTCAAGAGGATTCAGGATAATCTTCCTGATTCTCATTGATTTAGGAGTAACTTCGACGAGCTCATCCTCCTGGATATACTCCAAAGCCTCCTCAAGAGAGAACTGGATAGGAGGTGGAAGCATCACCTTCTCGTCACTACCGGCGGCACGCACGTTAGTGAGTTTCTTGGTCTTGCAGATATTGATATTAAGGTCTCTTTCACGAGTATGTTCTCCGACAACCTGACCCTCATAGATCTCCACGCCCGGATCGATGAAGAAACGTCCTCTATCCTGGAGCTTATCCATCGAGTAAGCCACCGAAAGACCGGTCTCAAGGGAGACAAGCGAGCCATTGGTACGTCCCTCGATCTCGCCCTTATAAGGCTCGTATCCTTTAAGACGATGAGCCACGACAGCCTCACCCTGGGTCGCGGTGAGAAGATTACTTCTAAGACCTATGATACCTCTTGAAGGGATGTCGAACTCAAGATGGGTACGGTCGCCGCGCGGATCCATCTGCACGAGGGCTCCCTTACGGCGGGTCGTGATCTCGATAGCCTTTCCTACGAACTCCTCAGGAACGTCGATGGTAAGGTTCTCGACAGGCTCACATCTCTGGCCTCCGATAGTCTTGTCGAGCACCTTAGGCTGGCCCACCTGGAGCTCGAAGCCCTCACGGCGCATGGTCTCGATAAGCACGGAGAGATGGAGCACTCCACGTCCGTAAACAATGAATGAGTCAGCGTTGACACCTGGCTTGACCCTGAGAGCGAGGTTCTTTTCCAGCTCCTTCTCAAGACGGTCCTTAAGGTGACGTGAGGTCACGAACTTGCCTTCCTTACCGAAAAATGGAGAGTTATTGATACAGAAGAGCATGCTCATGGTAGGCTCATCCACGGCGATTGGAGGGAGAGCCTCCGGATTCTCGAAGTCAGCGACAGTATCTCCGATCTCGAAGCCTTCGAGTCCCACGACGGCGCATATATCTCCGCACTGGACCTGGTCAACCTTAGCCTTTCCGAGGCCTGTGAAAGTCATCAGTTCCTTGATTTTCTGGTGCTGACGGATGTCATATCTCTTGCACAAAGTGATGTTCTCGCCTGAGTGCAGAGTTCCTCTTGTCACGCGGCCCACGGCGATACGTCCCACATATGGAGAGTACTCCAGCGACGAAATAAGCATCTGAGGAGTTCCCTCTTTCTGCTCAGGGGCCGGAACCTCCTCGAGAATAGTATCCAGCAGAGCGGTGATATCCTCAGTAGGCTGTTTCCAGTCAAGAGACATCCAGCCCTGCTTGGCGCTTCCGTAAACAGTCTGGAAATCGAGCTGCTCCTCGGTGGCGTTAAGGGAGAACATAAGGTCGAAGACCTCCTCCTGGACCTCCTCGGGACGACAGTTGAGCTTATCTACTTTATTGATGACCACGATAGGTTTCTTGCCCATCTCGATGGCCTTCTGAAGCACGAATCTGGTCTGCGGCATACAGCCCTCGAACGCGTCCACAAGCAGGAGCACGCCGTCTGCCATATTCAGCACACGCTCCACCTCGCCGCCGAAGTCGCTATGGCCCGGAGTGTCGATGATATTGATTTTCACTCCTTTATAGTTGACCGATACGTTCTTGGCGAGGATTGTGATACCTCTCTCTCTTTCAAGGTCGTTGTTATCAAGGATAAGTTCTCCGAGCTTTTCCTGGTCTCTGACCAGCTTAGCCTGGTAGATCATTCTGTCCACGAGTGTAGTCTTACCGTGGTCTACGTGTGCGATTATCGCGATGTTTCTGATTTCCATATCTTCTTAAAAAGGACTGCAAAATTAGTCAAAATCGCCAAAAATACCTAAATTGCGCACAATTATTAACGTACTTTACCTACTATGTCCTTACTAATGCTAGCGACAGCGGCATCCAGAGCCGCTCATCTCGCGGAAATTGACAAGATCAACGTCACATTGAACGCCGGCGGAATGAACACAATCAACATCGTTCTCGCGTTCGTGATGTTCGGAGTAGCGCTCGGAATCAAGCCAGCTATCTTTGTGGAGGTTTTCAAGAAACCTAAATCTGTCATCCTTGGTGTGTGTTGTCAACTTTTGCTTCTTCCAGCGCTCACATTCTGCCTGGCGCTTTTATTCGGAAGCTGGATCTCGCCTATGATGGCGCTCGGAATGATCCTGGTGGCATCCTGCCCGGGAGGCAATATCTCCAACTTCATAAGTTCGCTCTCTAAGGCGAATATCGAGCTTTCAGTATCCCTGACAGCTATCAGCACCGCCCTCGCCGTCCTTATGACACCGTTCAACTTCTGGGCGTGGGGCAACCTTTACCTTCGCTTCGCCCACATCGCCGGAGAGGTCCCGACCCTGGTGATTCCGCTCTGGGATGTATTCAAGACGATATTTATCCTCCTCGGTATTCCTCTTACCCTGGGTATTCTCTGCAGCCAGTACCTTCCGAAGGTAGCTGACTTTCTAAAAAAGCCTCTCCAGTGGATCTCCATCGTATTCTTCCTCGCCATGGTAGTCCTCTCATTCTGGGGCAACAGAGTGGCTTTCCTGCAGTGTATCAGCGTCATCTTCATTGTAGTGCTGGTCCACAATCTTCTCGCCCTGAGCATAGGCTTCGGCATGGGAAGCGCCTTCAAAGTGCCGCGCCCTGACCGCAGGACCCTTACAATCGAGACAGGCATCCAGAACTCAGGCCTGGGACTCGTCCTTCTTCTGGGGACAAGCCTTTTCGCCGGAGAGCAGTGGGACCTCAACGGAGGAATGCTGGTCATCACCGCATGGTGGGGAGTATGGCACATCATCTCAGGACTCACCGTAGCCGCATGTTTCAACCTCACCGACCGCAGACGCGCTAAAAACCAGAACAATGGGTAAGATTTACGAACACGATAATCTCTACTCCTTCCTCCGTCCTTACGTGGACTGGTGCATACAGCACAGCTACCGTGAGACAACTATCTGCGGAGAGGAGAACCTCCCTAAAGACGGAGCGGTCATCATCGCCCCTAACCATTGTAACACCCTGATGGACGCCCTCGTGGTGTTAAGGGCACGTAAAGGAGCCACGGTCTTCGGAGCCAGAGCGGACCTTTTCAAGAAATTCGCCAAGCCTCTGACCTTCTTTAGAATCCTCCCTATGGTACGTAAAAGAGACGGCCTTCGCGAGGTGGAGAAAAACCGTGAGACAAACGATACGATAGTCGAGGTGCTCGATCACGACACCCCGTTCTGTATATTCAGCGAGGGCACGCACCGTCCGAAGCGCTCACTGCTTCCGATCACAAAGGGTGTGATACGTATCGCCCTGTCCGCCAACGAGAAATTCGGTGACAAGAAACCCGTTTACATCGTTCCGGCAGGTATAGAATACGGTGATTATTTCCGTTACCGCAGCACTTCCCTCCTTCAATACGGCGAGCCTATCAACGTGACGGAGTTCGTACGTTCTCATCCGGAAATGACCGAGGGACAGATTTACATGGAATTGCGAGGCATGGTAGCCGAGGGCATATCCAAGCTCATAACCTACGTCAAGGACGACGAGGCGTATGACGCCAAATGGACCCTGGCGAAGATAATGGCCAGCGACCGCAGCGGAAGCCTGAAAAAGAAGCTCGAGCTCAACCGTCAGGCCATAGCGAAGATCGAAGCCATAGCGAAGGACGATCCTGAAAGAATGGAGGCTCTCTCCCAGAAAGCCGCCCTCTTTGACCAGCAAAGACATGCCGCCGGAATCTCAATTCTCTCCTTCACGAAGGCTCCTTTGTGGCTCAACCTTATATGGAAGAGCATAGCGGCGGTAGCAGGCTTCCCTCTCGCCCTTTTCTATCTTGTGACATGCGCTCCTTTCTGGCTCTTCTCCGAGACAGTACGCCGCAAAGTCAAGGATAGAGCGTTCCACAACACCGTGCATTCCGCCGCCAAGGTGATCTTCACCCCTATTGTCGCGTTGCTTTGGGCGGCGGTGTTCTTCACCACGCTCCCTCACGCCATAGCGTTCTCAGGACTCGGCTTCATCTGCCCGGCCTTAAAGTGGATTATACCGACCGCGCTGACCCTTTCTACAATCTGGGGACAAGGATACCTGTATGATTACCTTGAGTTCCTCAGAGTCTATAATTCCGACTGCAGGCTCACCTGCCATCGATCTCTGTCCAGAATGTTTAAAGAGATCCGCAAAGATCTCAACTAAAAATAATAAAGGCTGCCTCACTCGAGACAGCCTTCATTTTTAGAATGAACATTCTTAGAAAGTAAACTTGACCATTGCCTGGACACGGTGGTTGTTGACCCAATGAAGATCCTTTGTGGCAAGACCATGTTTGTAGCCTTCTGAGCTGTTGTCCCACTTACCGTACTGGATGCCAGTGAGCTCATACTCAAGACCGAATGTGAACTTGCCAAGGTTGTACATGATGGTCGGAGTCACGCGGAACATCTGGCTCATATTGCTGAAGCTGTTGCCGCTGAAGTAAAGAGAACTCTTAGGATCGACGAGTTCCTTATTCTTCGCTGTTCCGAAGTTCTTCACATAACCCGCGAAGAGAACGCCCTGGAACTTCTGACCCAACGCGAGGCTGAACCATGTTGCAGAGTTCCTTGTAGGAGCATACTCCCATGAACCGTCGGCGTTAGCCTTGGTTACTCCGTAGCCGCCATTGAGGCAGACATGCTCTCCGGCCTGGGCGAATACGGTCTTAGCCTTAACTGAGAACGGAAGCTTGTCATTAAACTTGGTCTTATACTGCATGTACAAGAACGGAGTCATGGTCGTGATGCGGTCATTTACCTTGACTGTCTGGTAAATAGGATCGCCGCTACCATCGACCTTTCCCGTATCAATGGTGCCGTTGATTCTAGGCTTGATGCTGAGAACATCAAGACCAGCCCTCATCAAAAAGCCTCCCGCCATAGCGTTGATGCCTACATAGAACTCAGGAGTACAGCCATATTTGA
>JAKSJJ010000115.1 GCA_024398335.1 Bacteroidales bacterium
TTACAATTTAATAGAATTTATTTCGGTTTAATATTTGTGCTGCCTTCGCCCGCACGAAACATTGAGCCGAGCACATTGTGCCCGGCTCGTTTCGTGCTAGGGCGAAGGGACTCCGTCCTCTCAACCCCAGTCAGCCTCGCTGACAGCCCCTAGTCAGGGGCATACGCCCTTCGCTACGCTTTCGGGCGGTGGCTCCGCTGCTTCGACTTCTTTGAAGTCTCGCTGACGCTCCACCACGGCCGCTGATGCGGCCATCGTCGCTGCGCTCCTCCAATCGCCCGCACTTCACATCAAAGAGGCTGACCAAAAATATTGGCCAGCCTCTTATTATGTCTTCAGATCTGTTACTGAACCTCGATTTGACGAACC
This sequence comes from Bacteroidales bacterium, assembly GCA_024398335.1. Classification (GTDB taxonomy): domain Bacteria; phylum Bacteroidota; class Bacteroidia; order Bacteroidales; family UBA932; genus Cryptobacteroides. The sequence continues at coordinate 370 of JAKSJJ010000115.1, forward strand.
TTTGGCTCTGTCACGACCTGCTCCTTCTTCGGCAGAAGGATGTTCAGCACTCCATTCTCCATCTTGGCTGTGATCCGGTCCTCTTCAACCTCGTCCGGAATCGTGAAGCTTTGAGAGTATGACGCATATGAGAACTCACGTCTGAGCCATTTGCCCTTCTGCTCGTCTTTCTGCTCATCCTCGTTCTTCTTCTCCAGGAGAATCACAAGCTCGTTGTTATCATTGATACTGATCTTGAAGTCGTCCTTGGTCATGCCTGGGGCAGCGACCTGGATGTCGAACTGATTATCCTTTTCGATGATGTTGACGGCTGGTGTAGCGAACTGCCTGTTTACAGGGAAACCCATGAATTCATCTGCGAATAAGTCGTCGAAAATTGATGGAAGCCATGTGTTGGCATTCTCATTCCACTTTGAATTTCTAATAACTGGTAACATAACAAATACCTCCTAATTGTTTTTTTAGTTTGCCCCCATATGGAGACTGGTATTCATCCGCACTATCGCGGGTTCGACAGGGTATATGGCAAAGTATGTACCCATCCCGAAAACATGGACGTTTTGTCCCTTTTCATGACATGTTGGCAGCAAAATGTGACGCTGAGGCGCCCCATGCCACCAGATAAAGGGGCGTTCCCCTCCAAACCACCCTGGTCGCCCGCACTCAACAGAAAAACGGGCCTCGAGGAAGCGTTCGAGCTATAAAGAATTTCAGTTAAATTCGCGGAGGTATAATTGATAGCACTGTTTTAACTGATCGTTTTCTCATGACATTTCTTATGATTATCGAGTTGCTGGTCGTTCTGTTGGCGCTCTACGTCGGCTCCAGGTACGGCTCTCTCGCGCTGGGGGCAATCTCCGGAATAGGTCTGGCTATCCTTGTGTTCGGATTCGGCCTCAAACCCGGCAACCCGCCCACCGACGTTATCTACATCATAATAGCCGCCGTGACATGCGCTGGCGTCATGCAGGCGGCCGGAGGCATGGACTGGCTCATTCAGGTGGCTGAGAGACTTCTCAGAAAACACCCCGACCACATCACCTTCTACGCTCCCCTGTGCACCTTCTTCCTGACCGTGCTCGTCGGAACCGGCCACGTGGTCTACACTCTCATGCCTATCATCTGCGACATCGCCCTTAAAAAAGGCATACGCCCTGAGCGCCCCTGCGGAGTCGCCAGCATCGCCTCCCAGGTCGGAATCACCTGCTCCCCTATCGCCGCGGCGGTCGCCTCATTCGTTGTCATATCAAATGCTAACGGATTCAATGTCAACAACCTGCAGGTCATAGCCATCACTATCCCCGCCTGTCTTTGCGGCCTTATCGCCGCGGCGGCATGCAGTTACAAGCGAGGCAAAGACCTCGACAAAGATCCAGAGTTTCTCAAAAGATGCGCTGACCCCGAACTCAACGCCTACATGTACGGAGAAACAGCCACGACACTCAACAAAAAAATAGACAAAAAAGCCAAACTCTCCGTATATATTTTTCTCTGTGCCATCGGAGTGATCGTGTTATTCTCGCTTTGCCAGATACTAGGATTTGACATAAGGCCACGCTTCGCCACCGATACCCTCGACGCCGCCGGAAACCCAGTGATGAAGCCTCTCGCAATGAATATCATCATACAGATAGTGATGATAGCGGCGGCGGCATTCATGATAATTTTCGCAAAGGCCAATCCAAAGAAAGCAGTGGGCGGAGCCGTATGGCAGTCCGGCATGGTCGCAGTCGTGGCCATCTACGGAATCGCATGGCTGGCGGACACATTCTTCGGCAACTACATGCCTCAACTCCAGGGAGGTCTTTCGGGCATCGTCTCCCGCTACCCTTGGGCTATCGCCTTCGCCTTCTTCATGGTGTCGGTGCTGATAAATTCCCAGGGAGCGGTAGTAGTCGCTATGCTGCCTCTGGCCTACTCTCTCGGGATTCCGGGGCCTGTACTTCTGGGAGTGCTCCCTTCGGTATATGGCTATTTCTTCATTCCTAACTATCCCTCGGATATCGCGACGGTGAACTTCGACCGTTCAGGCACCACCGTCATCGGCAAATATCTTCTGAATCACTCATTCATGATGCCGGGAATGGTCAGCGTCGTCACCTCGACTATCGTAGGCTATCTTTTGACAATGTTAATTTATTAGTACACAATGATAAAAGGCATATTCTTCGACTTCGACGGGACCCTGGCGGACACTGTGCCGGCGATTGTCGCCACAATGAAGACAGCTTACCGAAACCTGGGCCTTGAGGAGCCCTCGGACCAGGACATCATCGTCACGATAGGTCTGCCGCTGGAGGAATGCTGCCGCCTCGCCGGAGGCATAGACAAAGCCCTCGCGCAGAAAGTAACCGAGGAATACCGCAAACGCTTCAATGATTTCGCGGCCGAGCACACAGCGATATTCCCTGGAGTGCATGACACCATAGGATGGCTCCATGAAAAAGGCTTCAGGATGGCCATCTGCACCTCCCGAGGAGCCCCTTCCCTGGATTTTATCCTCAAGGCCAGAGACATAGACTTCGGATTCGAGACAAGGGTCACCGCCGATGACCACCTCACGCCCAAACCCGCCCCTGACATGGTCCTGACGCTTCTGGAGCGCATGGGACTAAGGGCTGAAGAGGTCCTTGTCGTCGGGGATACTACATTCGACATTGACATGGGAAACGCCGCCGGATGCCGCACATGCGCTGTCACCTACGGCAACCACGGCAGGGAAAGACTTCTGGAGTCGCACCCAAGCTTCATAATCGATGATTTTGAATGTCTGAGAGACATCCTCGCTCAATAATCCGGAGTTTTGATTATATTTGCCCAAATTGATTCAATATGCAGAACGGCAACATCTTGATAGCAGACTCCATGGACATCGCGAGAATAGGCTTGCGATGTATCATGACAGACATGTCCGCCCTGTCCAGACTGGACCTACATTTCTTCGAGGTTGACGACATCGACTCGCTCACGAGCACATACAACATGTGCCATCCTGACGTCGCCATCATCGAGTCCGCCATGGTAGATGACAGCCTGACGGCGGATCTTGTACACATGGCCGTCGATGATAAAGCCACGCAATGGGTCTTTTTCGCCAGCAACCCTTCACGCCTTCTGCTCTTTTTCGTCAGAGACCACGCCAATTTCAGCATTATCCTGCGTAACTCTAGCCGCGAAGAGATCCAAGGCTGCCTCAGGCAGGCACTCAAAGGCCAGCAGTACATCTGTAACGAGTGCATGAAGATGCTCCTCAACTTCGAGAAAGCCGAAGAAGGCGTCCTGACCCCTGCGGAATGCATGGTACTGGCCCTGCTGGCTCAAGGATTGAAGCCCAAAGCCATCGCCGATCTTCAGAACCGCAGCGCCCATACAATACGCACTCACAAGAAGACGATTTTCGAAAAACTCGGAGTCAACTCTACCCTCGACGCGGTAATGATGGCGTATAAGCTACATATTATAAACCCGCCTGATTAGGGGGTTCGCATACCGCGATTGCGGTATATCAATATACCCATTTCGTACATTCACTTATATAATAATAGGTTAGAGCCGTTTCGCTAATCTTCCTCATCTTCGCGACGTTTTTTAAATATGCACGAAGATGTCGCGAAGAAAGTTCAAGATACAGCCCTACCAAATGATTCTGGCCGCCCTCGTTCTGGGTATCGTGGCGGGTATTTTCCTGCCTAAAGGATCGGGGTGGGTTTCTTGGATCGGAGACATGTTCATGAACGCCTTGAGCATGCTCATCGTTCCGATCATCTTCTTCTCAATCATCAAGGGAATCTCCGGCATCTGCCTCTCTGACCCGTCCAGCCTTAAGAAGCTCGGAGGCAAGACAATAGGCCTCTACGTGCTGACAATGTCCATCGCCATCGCGCTCGGACTCCTTCTTGTCTTCCTTATCAACCCAGGAAAGGGCGTGGACGTCAGCCTCGCGGATGTCGCTTCCGCCAGCAACGTACAGAAAAAGAGCGTGGCGGAGATCGTCACCGCATTCGTGCCTTCGAACTTCATGTACGCCATGGCTCACAACAGCACCATTCCTATCATCCTGGTGTCAGCCTTGATCGGAGTATGTGTCACGAAGATTTCCGACCCTGGCAGAAGCAGCCTGATGAACTTCTTTAACGGAGCATACGACCTCACGATGGAGATAACACGCCTGGTGCTCAAGCTCGCTCCTCTGGGAATCTTCGCCATTTGCTACAAGCAGTTCAGCCAGGTCAGCGACGTGCTCAGCCTCTTCGCCGGAATGGCGAAATACCTGCTCACCGTGACCCTCGGCCTTCTGATCCACACCTTCGTCTTCCTGCCTATCCTGATGCGCCTTGGCTTCAAGATATCGCCTCTAAAGCACCTCAAGAACATGTCCGAGCCTTTGATGACAGCCTTCGCTACGGCTTCCAGCGGTGCGGCCCTGCCAATGACACTTGAGGCCGTGAAGGGAAAGGACAAGGTCTCAGCCAAGGTCGCTGACTTCGTGATTCCTCTTGGCTCCACGATCAACATGAACGGCGCGGCTCTTCTGGAGTGCGTGGCTGTCGTATTCATCGCCCAGGCATACGGAGTGCAACTTGATGTAGTACAGACAATACTCATCAGCGTCACCGCCCTTCTCTGCGCCATCGGCTCAGCGGGCATCCCGATGTCGGCGATGGTGATGATGACCCTGATCTTGACAGTCGTAGGACTCCCTATCGAAGGTATAGGGCTGGTCATCGGAGTGGACAGGATACTTGACATGATGAGAACCGCCGTGAATGTGTACGGCGACACTTGTGTGGCGGCGATGGTCGCCAAGAGCGAGGGCGAGGTTCTCGACGTTGATATAAGAAAATAGTTAATAGTAGATATAATATGAAAATTAGTGTAATGTTAAAAGCTATGGCGCTGACCCTCGTGCTCTTCGCGGCTGCGGGAATGTCAGCCTTCGCCCAGAAGACATCGACAGTTGTCGCCGGGCGCGTGGTCGATGCTTACTCGAAGCAGCCGCTCACCGGAGCTTATGTGGTTCTCGCGGACCACTCTGTCGGCGCGGTCGTCGACATCGATGGAAACTTCAGTCTCAAGGTAAATCAGGACTATCCAATCAATATCGAGGTCACATTCCTCGGCTTCGTGACAAAGACCATGACCCTGGACAAGCCTCAGGCGAAACTCGAGATTGAGCTCGAGGAGGAGGGTCAGAAACTCGACGAGATCGTTGTCGTAGGTTATTCGCAAGGTTTGAAAAACGCCATGACAAGCGCCACCAAGACCGTTCATGCAGAGGAGCTTGAGAACACTAACGGAACATCCTTCGCTGACAAGCTCCAGGGTTCAGT
>JAKSJJ010000116.1 GCA_024398335.1 Bacteroidales bacterium
TTTTTTGAAAAAGAAAAAATATGAAGAAAGTATTTTTCGTGCTTGCCGCCCTCGCGGTTTTCGCAGGTTGCAAGAGAGAAGACCCTGTCAATGACGGGTCAAAAGGCAAATTCTTGACGGAGTTCAAGGTGGAAATAGCAGACGTTACTGTCTCTACCAAAGCCTCAATGGACCCTTCTTCCGGAAAACATGTATGGGAGGACGGCGACCAGATTCTCGTGGACAACGGCAAGGCGAAGGTTGTATTCTCCAGGACTGCCGGCAGCACCTTCACCACTACCGAGAAAGGCTTTGAGGCTACCGGTTCATATACGGTCCTTTATCCCGCTTCCGTTTACGACGCTGACCGTTCGAGTTCGGATAAACTGGCGGTGAATATCGCTACGTCCCAGAGCTATGATGGCGACAGAGTTGAGGGAGGAGTCTATTATGCCACTTGTAAGGAGCCAGCGGTATCTCTTCAGAGCACTTGCGCTACTGTCATGATTCCGATAGATCCGGCAAAAGGTGTAGTGAGGAGCGCAGTGCTGAGAAGCAGCTCAGTCAAGATGGCAGGTCCAGCCTATATCTCTGAGGGGCGTCTGCGTTTTGAGACTACAAGCGGAGAGAAGGAGATAAATCTCACATTCACCGGCACCAGCGCCACGGGAAGTGTCTATTTCACATTGCCTGCCTTGGTGTACATGGGCGGCATGGAGATGGTCGTGACTTATGCTGACGGCAGCGATGAGAGACTCTCCTCTGACGCGGTGTTCAACCTTAAGCCAGGCGTGATCTCTTTGATGGAGCTCATGGGCGCGAAGCCTGCTTTCTCTGGCGGACAGGGCTTGGAGGGCGACCCTTACCTTATCGCCAATATGGATGATTTCAACTCGCTCAATGAGTTTATCGCCGATAATTCGAGCTATAATGACTTCGCTTCGGCCTGCTATAAGGTCACATCCGACCTTGACCTCTCTTCTTTGAGCGGTTTCCGCGGCGTGGCTTCTTCTAGCGATCATGCCTTCAAGGGCTCTTTCGACGGTGACGGTCATACTCTCAAGGGCCTGACTATCAACAATACTTCCAGCGAGGCCAGCGGACTTTTCGGCTATCTCAAGGGCGCCAAGGTCTGCAATTTCACTCTCAAGGACGTCAAGGTCAACAGTGATTATGTCTTCTCCGGGTCTGTAGCAGGTAAGGTTGAGGACTCTGTGATCGAGAATGTCAAAGTGAACGGAGAGTTCAGGGCTTATAAGAGCGGTATCACCGTTGACGCGGAGGCATCGACTTACGCCCCGGTTTCTTCCGGAAATGCCGGCTATAACGGCGGTCTTGTAGGACTTTGCTGCACTTCGACCGTGAAGAATTGCTCTTATGAGGGAACCGTGACTATTTATGGAAAATTCTCAGGAGGACTTATAGGCGTTACTTATAACTCTACTGTTGAGAATTGCTCTGTAGCGAAAGGTTCTATCGTACATATCTACTACCACTACACAGGCGGTCTTATAGGACGTGCGATCGGAGCGGATAATGTGATCAAGGGCTGCTCTTTCGAAGGAAACCTCGCTTCTACCGGATACTGTAACGGCGGTATCGTAGGCCAGCTCCTGGGCGGAAAAGTCACAGAGTGTGTCTTCGGAAGCTATGGCTATGTGGGCGGTGACAAGTATTTCGTCGCCGGTATCGTCGGTTCGGCCCAGCCAAAGACAGCTATCGAGATATCAAAGTGCGCTAGCTACGGTAATGTCCGCGGCGCTTACTCAGTCGCAGGCATCTGCGGTTACGGCGGACCTGGCTCCGGCGCTACCGATAAGGATCTTGATCTTAAGGTCACCGGCTCTCTGGTGATTAAGGAGTGCGCTATGATTGGCGGTAGCGTGACCGCTACAAGCATGAATTCCAGCAAGTATCCTATCGCAGCCGGTATCATCGCCTGGACTCATGGCGCGATTAATTTCACCCTTAAGAGCTGCTACTCTTTGCCTGGTCTTATCAGGACAACAGCTGGCGGAAACCTCAATGGTGTACTTTGCGGAATCAGCTCATACCAGAACTCGACAGGTGGAGCAACCTTCGAGAACTGCTATAGCGCCTATGGTCTTAGCGATTTCGAGATTTGCGGCGATATACCTGCAAGCGAGAGCCTTTGGTATGCGGCGGTCGCTATACGTGCTACTCAGCCGACGACTATGAATAACTGCTACAGCCTTGACGCTATGCGTACCTATTACAGTTGTGGTGGCGTTACGGCTAGCGGTTGCGAGCAGTTCACTGCCGCCCAGATGACTGACGGCACTCTTCTGGCTAAGCTCCAGAGCACGGCGGGAGATGTCGTATGGGTTGCTGGCGCTAACGGCTATCCTACAATCCAGGGTCTTCCTGCCGATCCTAATGTCAAACCGGCTTCGGCTAAGAGAGTGAGCGTTATCGGCGACTCTATCTCTACCTTCAAGGGTATTGTCCCAGGCGGCTACAGCACGCATTATCCTGCGACTGACGGAACCTTGACTCTTTGCAGCGAGACATACTGGTATCGCCTCATCTATGATTATCTGAGCAGCGCCGAGCTCGACACAAACATCGCATTCTCAGGTTCAACAGTCACAAACACAACTGCTGAGAACTACGAGAAACGCTATGGCACCGCAACGAACACTTGGTGGCACAACTCTTATACTGAGCGTTTCATCGCTTGTGGCGGAGTAGGCCGTCCTGACATCATCCTTATCCATGGAGGTACTAACGACTGGTCTCACAACGCTGACCCTCTCGCTCCAGGCCTGGCTATACGCAACGACGCCGCTAACATGTACGGAGGACAGAGACCTTCTGACGCCGCGATGAAGGCCATGTACGATGTCGCTGACGCCGCTACTACACGCCAGCAGATAGAGGCGCTTCCTGACGGAACATTCTGTGAGGCTTATATCAAGCTTCTTTGCCTTATCAAGGAACGCTACCCTCGTTGCAAGGTTGTCTGCATCATCGGTGACTACCTCAGCCAGAGTATAGAGCAGTCAACGCTCGACATCGCCGACCATTATGGCGCGAAGTGTGTCAACCTGTTCAGAGTCAACGGATTCAATGACCTCGGCGGTTATTCTCCTTCGACCCTTACAGGACTCGGCAAGCCTCAGCCTAACATGCCTAAGCACGATCATACCGACCTTAATTCCGCCGGTGGCTGCCATCCAGGATCAGAGTGTATGAAGTTCATGGCAGAGAAGATTTACAAAGAACTCGGAGCTTGGCTCGAAGAATAAATTATGTCAGAAGTAAGACCAAAGAAATCCCTTGGACAGCACTTCCTCACGGATCTGTCCGTCGCGAGAGCAATAGCTGACGCCCTTACAGTGCCTACCCAGGAGCCATTCCCGGTTCTTGAGGTGGGACCTGGCATGGGTGTGCTGACTCAGTATCTGTTGGAAAGAGAGGAGGTGGACCTCCGCGCGGTGGAGATAGACAGAGAGTCCGTGGACTATCTGCTTGTCCATTTCCCGGCTCTTAACGGAGCGCTTATCGAGGCTGATTTCCTGAAATTGAAGTTGGAGACATTCTTCCCGGGGAAATTCCTTGTCATAGGAAACTTCCCGTATAACATCTCCTCGCAGATTTTCTTCAAGGTGCTTGATTATAAGGAGCAGGTGCCTCAGGTAGTCTGCATGATACAGAAGGAAGTGGCGGAGAGAATCGCTGAAAAACCCGGCACGAAGACTTACGGAATACTCTCAGTGCTGCTTCAGGCATGGTACGACATAGAGTATCTTTTCACAGTCGGAGAGGGAGCCTTCAACCCTCCTCCAAAGGTAAAGTCCGCTGTCATAAGGCTTACTCGTAATTCCAGAGTGGATCTGGGATGTGACGAGGCGCTTTTCAAAGCGGTGGTGAAGACCTCATTCGGACAGAGAAGAAAGACCATGAGAAACTCCCTCAAACCTCTTATCCAGGCTAAGGCCGAGAGGGAGGGATGGGACGAGCAGACAAGGGCTGATTTTGTCGCGGACCCTGTATTCGAACTGCGTCCTGAGAGACTTTCAGTTGAGGATTTCATAGCTCTTACACTCAAACTATCGTAATAGTTTGCTATATTCGCGCCCATAGAAAATAAACAACACAAGATATGTACAGAACTCATAATTGCGGAGAACTCCGCATCACTGACGCCGGAGTTAAGGTGACCCTCGCGGGCTGGGTACAGAAGAACCGTAAACTCGGAGGAATGACATTCGTCGACCTTCGTGACAGATATGGCATCACTCAGCTCGTAGTTGACGCGCAGGCGTCGGAGGAACTTGTCCAGATGGCTGAGTCCCTCGGTAGAGAGTGGGTCATCCAGGTGACAGGAACAGTCGTAGAGCGCCAGAGCAAGAACCCTAAGATGCCTACAGGTGACATCGAGATCGCCATTGAGAGCATCAATGTCCTCAATAAGTCAGTAACCCCTCCTTTCACTATCGAGGAGAACTCTGACGGCGGTGAGGACATCCGCGCTAAATATCGTTATCTTGACCTTCGTCGTCCGCCTCTTCAGAGAGCCCTCGCGCTTCGCCATCGCCTCGCTCAGGAGATCAGGACCTATCTTGACGGTCAGGGTTTCATGGAGATCGAGACTCCTTACCTTATCAAGTCGACCCCTGAGGGAGCACGTGACTTCGTCGTTCCTTCACGAATGAACCCAGGTCAGTTCTATGCCCTTCCTCAGAGCCCGCAGACCTTCAAGCAGCTTTTGATGGTCGCAGGATATGACCGTTACTTCCAGATTGTGCGTTGTTTCCGTGACGAGGACCTCCGTGCTGACCGTCAGCCGGAGTTCACTCAGATCGACTGCGAGATGAGCTTTGTTGAGCAGGAGGACGTACTAGGAATGTTCGAGGGTATGATGAGAGCCATGTTCAAGAACGCTCTCGGAGTAGATATCCCTAATCCGCTTCCAAGAATGAGCTGGTATGACGCCATGGACAACTACGGCTCAGATAAGCCGGATGTACGTTTCGGCATGACTATCCATGAGATAACCGATAAGGTGCAGGGCAAGGGCTTCTCAGTATTTGACAGCGTTCCTTACGTAGGAGCTATCTGTGTACCAGGCGCCGCGGCTTACACAAGAAAAGAGATTGACGCCCTTACAGAGTGGGTTAAACGTCCTCAGGTCGGAGCCAAGGGCCTTGTTTATATCAAAGTCAACGAGGACGGTTCAATCAAGTCCAGCGTCGATAAATTCTACTCTCCAGAGGAGCTCGCGGCAGTCGCCCAGGTTCTCGGCGCCGCTAAGGGAGATATGATCCTTGTTCTTTGCGGAGCCAAGAGAAAGACCCAGACCCAGCTTGGCGTGCTTCGCCTTGAGATGGGCGGTCGCCTCGGATACCGTGATCCTAAGGTATTCGCTCCGCTTTGGATTGTTGACTTCCCTCTTCTTGAGTGGGACGATGAGACCCAGCGTTTCTACGCTATGCACCATCCATTCACCGCTCCTAAGCCAGAGCACGAGAGCCTCTTCTACTCTGACAAGAAAGAAGACCTCGAGAGAGTCTGCGCCAACGCATACGACTTCGTGCTTAACGGCACTGAACTCGGTGGTGGTTCTATCCGTATCCACAACGCCGCTATGCAGAGCCGCATGTTCGAGGTTCTCGGCATCAGCAAGGAGGACGCTGAGTACAAGTTCGGCTTCATCATCAACGCCTTCAAGTTCGGTGCTCCGCCTCACG
>JAKSJJ010000117.1 GCA_024398335.1 Bacteroidales bacterium
CGCTTTTTTGAGAGGTATGTATCGGTTTGCTCTCAAGACGTCCGAAATCGTATTTTCCGCCGTCTGATGACAGGTCGCATTTTATTGTTATGCGCTCTATTTTCATATCCTCGTATCTTGTGACTCCGATTATATCGCTGAAATACTCCTTGAAGTCAATGTCATTTCCGCGTATCAGGCCAGATCTTCGCCTGCCAGTGTCCACCTCTATACTGTTGATTCGGTCGATGGCGTAGTTTCGAAGACAACCTTCAGTGTCGCCGTCGTGGTCATATTTCCATGCGAGAAGATACCATCTTCCGTTGAATTGTTTGAGATAATAGGGCTGGATGTGACGTGGCTTCGTGTCTTTTTCAAACCCCGGGTTATATTTTATAGATAATGGATTACGTTCTACGATGTGACGATATAATTTCCATATGGAGTCTCTGCCTCGAAGCAGATTGTTGTATTCGAAATCCATGACCTGGTCTCTGTGGGACTCGCCGGCGTTGAGTTTCTTTCGGACTTTGTCAATCGAAAGTCTTATGTCTTTGAAACCGCTCATTCCCTCAAGGTAGTCCAGGGCGTCAAATATCGTTGATACGTCTTTTGAGGGAATCACAGTGCCGTTTATCGTGCGTGACCCTTGCTTATACCTATATATACGCGGGCGCTTTGTCGGGTCCTTCTCTATTTCGACATCAAAGTATTTCCGCATGTTTTTAAGGTCCTCATAGATTGTCACCCTGCTGACCCTCGAGGCGTCCTCGCCGTTTTCTTTAGCGTCCGCGGCGCAGGCGCTCCTCATTTGTTCTATAGTACATCCTATCTCGTCACACAGCAGCTGGTCGCTCACCTTGAAACGTGCGAGAGCATCTCTTATCTGTCTTGACATACGCTTAGTATATTTTTTGCGAATATAACGTTTTTCTGTAAACTATATATTTACACAAACTGAAATTTTTATAGTTGTACTGCTCGCTTTTTCGCTGATTTTTCATTTTCCCCTGGCAGGGGTCAAAACGCCGCTATATATTTGCGGCATAATAAAAATGGAGGAAAAATTATGACATCTAAAACAAGTGTGATAGACTATTCAAAGGTTGGCGGCATCGTTGCCGGTGTGCTCAGAACAAGATTCGCTTCTACGAAAACCTGGCTTCGCGGCGAGGACAAAGAGGATTTGACAGAGGATGTCAAAGAGCGTATTTTCCGTAAAGAGAGTTCCTTCGATCCCGCGAAGGGAAGTTTCAACTCCTGGGCGTCGAAAATCGCGTATAATACCATCGCTGACTACCTCGACAAGAAAAACCGCGTAATTGTGGAACCGCTGTATTTCACTGATGAGACGGGCGATTTGTACGAGCGCGACGATGTCTTTACTACCACCACCGCTGAGGACGAGTTCATCGCGGCGCAGTGTGAGTCTTTCGCCCTTAACGTGGCTTCCACGCGAGGGGAAATGGACAAGCGTATCTTCGAGATGAGTCTCAAGGGATTCAAGCCCCGTGAGATAGCCGTCAAACTGGGAGTGACGCCATCCGAGGTGCACACGAGGCTGCATAGGACTAGAAAAGCGATTGAAGCGGGACTTAATGAAGGTCCCGCTTCATTTTTTGTCATAGTGATACAAAGAAATCATTATATTTGTCGGACTAATCAACATAATTATGAAAGTCATCAACCTCGGGGAAACTAACTCCATCATCAACACCTTCGTCGCTCAGATGAGAGACAAGGACATCCAGAAAGACAGCATGCGTTTCCGCAGAAATCTGGAGAGACTGGGCGAGATATTCGCTTACGAGATCAGTAAGACAATGTCGTACAGCACCAAGAACGTTGTCACGCCTCTTGGAATCGCCGAGGTCCCTACTTTTGACGATCAGGTTGTTCTCGCTACTATCCTCAGGGCGGGATTGCCGCTCCATCAGGGAGTGCTCAATTATTTCGACGGTGCTCAGAACGGATTTATCGCCGCTTATCGCAAAACCGACAAGGGAAATAAGTTCCACATCAATTTCGAGTATGCCGCTCTTCCTTCAACCGAGGGCAAGACGCTTATCATCGCTGACACTATGCTCGCGACAGGTTCGTCAATACTTATCGCGTACAATAAGATTCTTGAGGAGGGGGGAAAGCCTCAGCACACACATTTCGTGTGCCCTATCTCAAGTGTCGCCGCTATAGAGAAACTTTCAAAGGAATTGCAGGGAGAGCCTGTCACTGTATGGGTGGCGGCTATCGACCCTGAACTCACGCTCAAGTCATACATCGTCCCAGGTCTAGGCGACGCTGGCGATTTAGCTTTCGGAGAGAAGCGTTAGAGATTTCTTCGAAGACAAGCCTTGGGGATATCAAGCTGGTCTCTGTACTTCGCGATAGTACGACGGGCCACTTTGTATCCCCTTTTTTCCATTTCGGATACAAGCTGGTCGTCGGTGAGAGGTTTGCGCTTGTCCTCCTGCTCGACACATTGTTTGATGGCCTGCTTTATCTCTCGTGTAGAGACTTCCTCTCCGCTGCTGCTTGACAGTCCCTCGGAGACGAAATATTTCAAAGGATAGATACCGAAGTGGGTCTCGATATATTTGCTGCTCACCACTCGTGATATCGTGGAGATATCAAAGCCTGTGATTTGAGCGATGTCCTTCAGCACCATAGGGCGGAGATTGGCCTCGTCTCCGTCAATGAAATAGTCATGCTGGAACTCCAGTATCGCCCTCATCGTGCAGTCGAGGGTGTTGTGACGCTGCTTGATGGCCTCCACGAACCATTTCGCTGAATCCATCTTTTTCTTTACAAAGCTCGCCGCTTCTTTGTTCTCTCGGCTAGGATTGAGCGCCGCGTTCTCGAGCATCGCGGCATATTTGTGGTTGATTCTCAGTTCGGGAACCTTGAATCGAGGCATGGAGAGGTCGAAATGGCCGTTTTCGTACCTGAGCAGAAAGTCCGGTACGATCTGTTGCGCCTGGTCGTCGTAGGAGTCGTCTATCTGTCCTCCAGGCGCGGCGTTGAGGCGGGTTATGCGCTTGAGGGCGCGTTTGAACTGCTCCTCGCTTATGCCTGTCAGTTGGAGTATCTTTGTGAAGTGGCGGCTTTTGAATTCCTCGAAATGATTTTCAAGAATCATTATGGCGTTGTCGCGGTCTTCGCTCGGCTTCTTTGAGCGCAACTGTATCAGAAGGCATTCCCTGAGGTCTCTCGCGCCGACGCCGACGGGCTCGAAACCCTGGATCACCTTCAACGCTTCCATGACCTCCTCCTCGCTTGCTTCTATTCCTGCCCTGAAGACCATGTCGTCGGCCATCGTGTCGAGGCTTCTGCGCAGGTATCCGTCAGAATCAAGGCTTCCGATGATAAATTCGGCGATAGAGCGCAGCTTGTCGTCTATGTCCGTATATGAGAGCTGCTCAAGAAGACTTTCGCCGAGACTCTCCTTGACGGAGAAGGTGTTGTACTCCGGCCTTTCGTCTTTTCCGTAGTTGTTGACCTTGAGTTTATATGAAGGGATAGGATCGTCGTCGTTGATAGTGTCGAGCGAAACCTCTCTTGGGCCTTCTTCCTTGTCCTCTTCTGAGGAAGTGTCTTCGTCAAGGACAGGATTGCTCTCAAGCTCTTGGCGGATACGCTGCTCCAGATCCTGTACCGGCAGCTCGATGAGCTTTATGGTCTGGATCTGCAGAGGCGAGAGCTTCTGAGTTTGTTTGAGAGTTAATTCTAATCCTTGTTTAGACATGATCCGCTATTCGAAATAAGTGATTTTCCTGAGGACCTTGATCGTGTCCGCCTGATAATCCTGGCTCGCCCACACGGACGGCAGCTTAATTTTCTCTTTTACGATGAACGCTGTCGGGAAGGTACCTTTGATGTCCTCGAGCATTCTCTGCGCGTCGCTCTTTGTGCGGAAGTCGCCGATTGTAACCTTGAAATAAGGATTGGTGTAACCTCTGTACGCGGACACGTGGAACTGATTTGTCGCTATGTTGTACGCCTTTGTGGACTCAGCCCTCGCGTTCTGTCCGTTGTCGTAGAAGATTCTGATGCGGTAGCCCTTGATCGCCTTGCCTGAGTTGGCGTAGATATGACTGCGCATGGCGCTCTTAAGAAGGCTGTCCTGCTGTATAACGACGTCGGCTATGCCTCCTTTGCGCCTTGATGGCATGATGTCGAATATGTTCTTGCCTACGTACGACGAGTCGGCGGTGGCGCTTTGTACGAATATCACGGAATCCACAAGCTCATATCCTTCCGGAATCAACGCCTGGGCGGAAGATTTCGGGGAGAAAGCGAGCAAAGCCGCGAAAGAGGCCAGCGCCGTTATGATATATCTCTTCATGTCCTTTATTTCTTGATAAGGTCATTGACTTCGACCTGCTTCATGACGATACGCTTATGCAGACCGCTCTTGAGCCTTACTACCGTATCTATGTTGAGGGTATAGTCCTCCGGCTTGAAGTTCAGCAGATATGGCAATACTTTAGGGATGGTCTGGCCGTTCTCCAAAGTGATGTGTCCCTTGACGTCCTGAGAGTCCTTTGACTTAGCGGCTACAGTTATCGGCTCGGTCGTGAATGTGCCGATGTGGCTTCCTTTCCTATAGACCTCAACGACAGGGGAGTCAACGGTGAAATGCAAAGCGGCGGGGTTGTCCACGACGATGTTGATGACCATGTCCACGTTTTTCAGTCCGTCAGGCACGACGCTCTTGATCTTGTATGAGTCAAGATTGATCTGTTTTATTTTTGAGCATCCTGTACCGGCTAGCAATACCGCCAGCAGCAGGAGCATCATTGATTTCATTACGTTCGATTTCATAGTGTTAACAAAGTTAATACCGCAAATATACACAAAAAACATATATCTTTGCATTGAACAAAACAGTTGACGCGTCAATGCAAATAAATGAATTAAGGCCTATTGTGGATTCGTCCAGGCCAAAAGTATATATCGAGACCTACGGCTGCCAGATGAATGTCGTTGACAGTGAGGTCATTGTATCAATACTCCAGAAGGCCGGCTGGGCCTATACGGAGTCCATGGAGGAGGCCGATCTTATCCTCGCCAACACTTGCTCTATCAGAGATAATGCCGAGCAGCGCATATGGGGAAGGATCGATGTCTTCCGTCAGCAGAAAAAGAAAAGAGGGAATGTCCTTGTGGGTATAGTCGGATGTATGGCCGAGAGACTCAAGGACAAGCTGCTTGAAAGTCGTGTCGTGGATATCGTGGCGGGTCCGGACGTTTATCGCCGTCTGCCTCAGATGCTTCAGGCTGTGTCTCCGTCAAGTCCCCAGATCGATGTTCTTCTCTCGCGTGACGAGACTTATGACGACATTACTCCGGTCCGGACGGACAAGAACGGCGTGAGCGCGTACATCTCGATTATGAGAGGGTGTAATAACTGCTGCTCTTATTGCGTCGTACCATATACAAGAGGCGCGGAGAGAAGCCGCGACCCTTACACCATAGTAAGAGAGGCCCGTGAACTTTTCCAGGCAGGATATAAAGAAGTGTCTCTTCTTGGCCAGAATGTGGATTCATATAATTGGACGGCCCCTGAGGACTGTCCTGAGCACGCCGGCGAGAAAGTCTCTTTCGCCATGCTTCTCGAGATGGTCGCTCTTATCAGCCCTGAGCTGCGCGTGCGCTTCTCGACTTCTTATCCTTCTGACATCACGGACGATGTGCTTTATACCATGTCCGCTC
>JAKSJJ010000118.1 GCA_024398335.1 Bacteroidales bacterium
TTGACCTCATACTCGAAGTCTTTGATATGCTTGACGCTGATTGTACCTGCGACGGCATCCCACTCGCTGTCAAAGTCCCTCACCATGAATTCGAGCCTACCCGCCTTGATCTCCGCGGCGATGTCATGCATCTTCCCGTCACAGAGAGAAGCCTCCGGACGAAGACGTACATAGGTGGTCTTGGAGATTTCCTCGCCATAATCAATCTGACCGTTTGTGAAATACATCACAGGGGGATTGGAACCTGTCTCGGTGTTATCATAGAACGCGGCACGTACAGGACGGCTCATCTCATTCCACTCAAAAAGGGTCTGATTCTCTCCGCCAGGGGTGTATTCGCCCTCCGCCTGGCAATAGATATAGCCTCCTTCCGTAAGCTCAAGCTTAATCTCAAGGCCGCCTGTAAGTTTTTCTGTATCAACGTCGAAGATAAAATATCCCCCGCTGATAGCGGCGTCGAGTCCTCCCTCCATCAAATCGCATACGCACACCCCGTAGAACTGCAGGCTCATGAGCCAATGAAGGGTCTCTGTGGTGATGTCCACCTTTGTTCCCAGAAGAGAAAAGATTGAGGAAATGGCCACGACATTCGACTTCTCTGGGAAAGAGTAGCCCTCCACGAGCTTCTTCTTAGTAAGCGAAGGCATGTCAGCCGCATAGATTGAGTACATACCGGCGTCGGAGACAAAGCTGACGGTGGATTTGAAATCTATCTTCCTCGCTACATTGCCCTCCGCGTCGACATAGGCCATGCAGTTTTTCAGCACCTGCTCCGGCTCCTGAGGCTTGTCCACTTTATTACACGATACGGCGGCCAAAGCCACGAACGCTGACAGTATTGATATGATTCTTTTCATGTCGATTTATTTCCAGTCTATGATAATTTTATGCGCAGGACTCTGATCATCAACGAGTTCCGCATGGACGACAGGGGTATCCGAACCCTGCTCGTAGGAGATTGTGACCTTTCCGTCATGAACCTGGGCATAATCCCCTGTCCAATGACCGTTCTGGGCGAGGTTGAAGTACCACGAGCCCTCGCGGTTAGTGAAACGGTGCGGCATGCCTTCCTTGAAATGGAACGGAGTCAGCATCGAGCCGTCGTATCCGCCGCCCACAGTCGGAGCTATGCTGTATTCGCCCGAGGGCAGATTCGCCTGACCATGCTGGACGACCATTTCGAGCACCACGACAGCTCCGGATCCCGAAACACTCTCCATGTTATACCCCGAATTAGTCCCGATGATAACGCTCTCCTCACTAAGGTACAGGCGCACGATATCGATGTTCTTCGACGATCCGAAAGGAAGCTCTGTGCGGCGCATCTGAAGGGAAGGAAGCTGCTGGCGAGTAAGGCTGACGTCCTTAATCAAAGCGCTGTTTGGGGCAAGGTAATAGTCCCATTCTGTGACGCCCTTTATAGGGCCGGCGTACTTGAAATAATGCTTCAGACACCGCGTATCCACGATCACGCCAGAGACTTCGTACTCGCCGTTTTCCAGCCTTTTCACCTCGAAGGCGCCGTCAGCGGCGTGGAGAGGGATATACTCGGGCGGTTCAAGATCGAGGACGTAAGTGCCATAGGTGGCGTAGCGTATGCCTTTGTATGGATGGTCGTATGGATAGTCATAGCCGAACTCAAACTGGCCGATCTGGAGGTCAGAGTATGAGGAAGGGGTGGCGTAGGAGCCCACAATCACAGGTATATCCTTCTCGGCGCCGCCGGAAATGGACGTCTGCATACACAGGACGATGACATTTCCCTTTCCAATGTACTGGTCATCCTCGTGGATATATTCCACGCCATCCTTCTCGAAAAGGGTCAGATACCAGCGGTCGACCTTCTCGCTGTAGGCGCCGTAGTACTGCACCTTCGCTACGGAGGCGACGATAGTGTCGGGCGCCTCTCCTTCAAGGTCGGGATAGACAGGGACGGTCACGACCTTATCTTGATAGACAATTTTTGAGCAGGCAAGGGACACGAGCGCTGCCAGGATGAAAAGAGCGTAACGAACTTTCATCAATGTATCTTTTAACAAGAAATGAGCCTCGCATGACGAGGCTCAGATTATTATTAAATGGCAGAATTACAAATTATTTAGCGATGACAAGCTCTGTGAAAACTGTCTTATCGCAGACATATGACTCCTCTCCTGCGATGATGGTAAGTTTTCCGTCCTCACCAAGCTCGAGATCGTAACCTACGGAAGTAGTACCTTTAAGAGTCTCAGGGTCAAAGGTGTATTTTCCGGTAACGTCCTCAAGCTCTTCCTGGGTAGGCCACCACCAGCCGTCCTCGGCGTCACCGTTTACAAGGAAGAAGTTGGTCTCGTCGGTGAATGAGATGAGCATCTTTCCTCCGTCTGGATCGTCTGGAACAAGATAAATCCAACTTGTCTTAACGAGAGATACCTTCTCTGTAGGAGTATCTTCCGGAGTGTCTGATGGTTTTGGATCTTTGTGACAACTTGCTGACACGAACATAGCCGCGATAAGCATAAATGCGATAAAACACCTTTTCATAGCAGTAATTTTTTCATTAACGGCCGCGAAATTAGAAATTAATGGCGAGTAATACAAACTATCGTAAAATTATTTCGCATCTTTGCGCTCCCGTTTTATCATAAGGGATTTGTGATGACGCTCAATGTAACTTTCATACAGATTATTGACCTTGTCGGAACTTTCGCATTCGCGATTTCCGGCGTCAGACTGGCCGCCCGCAAGGAATTTGATCTCTTCGGAGCCTTTGTCGTAGGATTCGTGACAGCCGTCGGAGGCGGAACGCTCAGGGACTTGCTCCTGGATGTGCCTCCGTTCTGGATACAGACAAAATCCTATGTCCTCGTGACGCTCCTGGCGTTGCTTGTCACCATCGCCTTCAAGAAGTGGATTGTGAAGTTCAACTACACCTTCTTTATATTTGACGCCATCGGCCTAGGATTGTTCACTGTCGTCGGCCTCGAGAAAAGCCTCGCCGTGGGCAATCCGATGTGGGTGAATATAATAATGGGATGTATCACAGGAGCCGCCGGCGGAATCTTCCGCGACGTGCTGATAAATGAGGTTCCGCTGATATTCCGCAAGGACATCTACGCCCTGGCATGCATAATCGGCGGCATCGTGTATTGGATATGCTACCGCATCCAGGCCCCTATCGTCCTCACGCAGCTTATCGCCGCCATATCTGTCATCCTCACCCGAGTCCTGGCCGTCCACTTCAACGTCTGCCTTCCCTCCCTCTCCCCCGAGCCCGACCCTAATTCTAAGAGCAAGGAGTAAGAATCAATTTTATGAGAAAACATCTCGCGATAAAATTCCTTTGCGGCGTCCTGGCATTGGCCTGGGGCTGCTCCAAACCTATCCCTGACCGCGATGATGAGGGATCGAAGATTCCCGATGGAGCAGTCAGCCTGACAGCATACTCTTCCTTTGTCGATGGGAAGGACTGGGCGCCAGCCTTCGAAAAGGCGTTTTCGGAACATGATGTGATATATGTCCCCCAAGGGGAATACGTCTGCTCTATCGTAAAAGTACCCAGCGGGAAAACTGTTCAAGGTACAGGTGCGAAAACAATCTTTCATCCGATAGGAATCAAGCTTTTCTCTCTCGAGGGAAGCTGCGAAACAGGCCAAGCTGTCGCCGAGGATATCCCGGACTTTGGAAGCTCATGCACACTGAAGGATATCGGAAATATTGTCCCAGGAGACGACATCATGATTATCTCGCAGCGTAACTGCATGCTCAAGGAGGGCGTTCCCGAGGTAAATTACGAACCGGACTGGGTGCTGGGACGCACACGCCAGACCAGTGTCTTTTTCGGAGAATTCGACACTGTCCAAAGCGTATCCGGGACAAGCGTAATCACATCACACAATCGAGTCTTCCCCTCATACTATAAAGACAACTCCCGCGAGGCGGCTCCTCCGACAGATGGATACCTGACCAGAAAGACTACATCCATCTACAGGCTGAATATGGTCAAGGGAGTGACACTGAAGGACTTTTGTGTCAGCGGAAGCGCCAGCTGCTACCGCGTAATAGCCCTTAAATATGCCGGCGAGTGCACCGTGGAAAACATACGCTTCACCCAGTCGGAACCCTGTTACAATCCAGACGGAGACGAGAACCTCAGCCTGATCCATGCATATCTTTGCCGAGAGATATCTGTCAAATCGTGTACGTCAGGCTTCTCCCAAGCCATGATTTCACATGTACTCGGTATGGATAAGACCTATGCGAACTTCTCCAGATACAACATCTTCAAGATCATTTCCTGCTGGGACAGCGGTTTCGAGTCTTGCCGTTCGAACTGCGCCACCCACGGATTCAGCATCACCCGAGGCTCATCAGCCACCACCGCAATATCTGGCGGAAGATGCTATATCCGAGATTGTTACTCGAGCAATAATATATGGTCAGGAGTGACCGTCCAGCAAGGCGTGTGGAACACTGAGCTATCGGGGAACGAGGTCACCCGCAGCGGCCAGGGAATATGCTGCGCCGGCAGATGCAGTGTGATCAAAGGCAACAAGTTGTCCACGACCTTGCCCCATAGCACCAGCTACTACTACACCCACATAAGCACCACGCAGAACGGCAAGACCGTCATGTTCGGCGGCACGGGAGGCATCGTTCTGAATGAAGGCTATTCCTGCGGCACGCCTACTTTCCGCACACTCGTTGAAGATAACGAGATCAGCGGATTCTACACCGCCATCGCGGTCAGGGACGGATATGAGGAGAAAAATATCTTTGAAGAAGGTCACATGACCATCCGGAACAACAGAGGGACAGACCTTAAAATCGGCTTAGGCATCTTCAAGAACGCATACAACAGCTCAACCTCCGACCTTGACATCATCACCGAAGGCAATGATTTCCTGTAAGAAGGACTATTCTTTGACCGGTCGTACGGAATGTCCGCAGTAGCGACTATTGCCCGCAATTCTTATCGATGAGGTGGAGAAGAACATTAAATAAGCCTCATTAGGATCGGCAGCGACGGTGGAAGACCAGTAATAGCCACATTCGTTATAGCTGTCATATTTAGCATTCAAGCGTATACCGGCCGCAGGCAGGAAAATCCATTTGTCTGTGTAGCCCGGCTTTTTGGACTGTACTTTATAACCATAGCATTCCTCCAGATTTGTCCAGGTCCACGTACATCCTTCGCTCAGCTCAGTCCATTCCGCATCAGTCGGCGTACGCCAATCTCCACCCCACGACTCGTGAGCGGCGTCATCACTCGGTTCGAGATCTGTAATCCCGTCAGGATCGCCCTCACCGCCCCAATAATACTTCTTTCCCGACCTCACATACTTAGTCCATCCGCTGTACTGAGACGTACCTGTATGATACGGACAATTTTCCAGGTTGAGCTTGTTGCTCAAATCCGTAACATCCTTTGCGCTGCCCCACTGGAAGAACTGACCCTTCTCCTCGGGCTTCGAAGCGCCGACATTGCAAGTCGCCCACTTCACGGTCAAGCCCAGATCAACAGACTCGCGCGTATTCATAACAGGAGGAATAAGTCCGGAATCGCCGGAGTCACCAGAATCACCGGAATCGCCAGAATCGTCCGGCGATGTAATATCTGTATCTTCGGTATTACCCGTATTTGGAATCTTGTCGCATGAAGCTGCCGCCATCAAGACAAATGCCGACAGAACTGAAAGGAAAA
>JAKSJJ010000119.1 GCA_024398335.1 Bacteroidales bacterium
CTCGCTATATGGCTCATGCTTCAGAAGGAGACCCAGAAGTGGAGTGACGACCCCGCATGTCTTGAGGCGATCGCCAGTGTTTATGCCTCATCGCCGGAGGTTCTCGCTACGAAGGTGCTTGTCGTTTCAAAAGAGTTTGATGCTCAGATAGACTCTCTCAAGGCTGCCGGTAACGGATTCCGTCTGGAGAGAAAGTATTTCCGCGAAGGGGCTTCGGAGCCTTTGTCTGAGGGCGACACTCTCAGGGTCGGCGAGAAGATAGTGGCGAAATATAAGATATGGAATGAGGAAAACCGCAGTTTTGTCAAACTGACCGTTCCTTTCCCTGCTTGCTTGCGCCCGATAGACCAGTTCTCTGGGCGGGTAGGCTGGTTTTTCCGCCGTGTCGCATGGGGCCTGTATTCATACACCCCTCAAGGGTACAGAAGTTCGTACTATGACCGTTCGGAGTATTGGTATGATCTCTTCCCGGAGGAAAATACGGAGATAACCGAAGAATTCCGAGTGAGCCAGACCGGATGTTTTTCAAGTTCTGTCGCCACGATTGAGAGTGTTTATGCGCCTCATTACCGTGCAAACGGGGCTTGGGACGGAAAAATGTCGACTCGTTGAATATTGTAAGTAAAAATTGTTTGAAAATTAACAAATGTAAGTAAAAGCCGCCTCTGTGGTGGCTTTTTTATTTCGCTTTCTATCGTTTTACAATAAAAAAATCGAAATTACGCCAAGTTTCGTTTATGATTCGTAATGCTGAAAATCAGTTAGTTACACGGAAAAACGAAAGTTTTTGCGAAAAAAGTTAAAAAATATTTGCAGATTAAAAAAATTGCCGTACCTTTGCATCGTTGGATTTGAAAGTCATTCGACGGACAACCAACGATTGGTTATTAGTTTTAGTGTTATTAATTATGTGGTTAGTATGAGGTGCCCCGCGTGATGCGGCGCAGCTCATTTTTTTTGTACCCACCCCAACTGCGATCCTTATGGATGTGGCTCCTTTTCGGCCTTCCAGAAAGGCACATTCCCTGGCTTTCCTGAAAAATTTCAAAAAATCGAGAAAAAACTTAAAAA
Organism: Bacteroidales bacterium; assembly: GCA_024398335.1. Taxonomy (GTDB): domain Bacteria; phylum Bacteroidota; class Bacteroidia; order Bacteroidales; family UBA932; genus Cryptobacteroides. The sequence continues at coordinate 1,072 of JAKSJJ010000119.1, forward strand.
AAGTTTGCATTGTAAAAAAACAGTCGTATATTTGCAATCCCAAACGACAAGAACGGGAGCTTAGCTCAGTTGGTTCAGAGCGTCTGCCTTACAAGCAGAGGGTCGGGGGTTCGAATCCCTCAGCTCCCACTAAACAAAAAGACTGGTTTTTAGCCAGTCTTTTTTCGTATGTATATCTCTGTCTTGAGTTTCGTATCAAATTTATTATTAAATTTGCATGATACGCAAATAATTACAAACACTATATGAAACTCAAGAAAAAGAAAAGCGAAGGCTACGACTGGAAATTCTGCCAGGTCGGTGGCGTGACTAGAATCAACATTGAAAGCGGTAAGGACATCGCTCATCTCGGCGAGCTTGACCAGAAACTCTGGACTGTACTCGGCTGTCCCGCTAAGGGAATGATCTTCGACCAGAAGACTCTCAATTTCCTTGACGTTGACGGCGATGGCAAGATCCGTGTTCCGGAGGTCGTGGCTGCTTCTAAGTGGCTCACTTCAGTTCTCAAGGATCCGGACCTGATCCTGAAGGGTGATTCTGTTCTTCCTTTGAGCGCTCTCAACCAGGATAATGAAGAGGGCAAGAAGCTTTATGATTCCGCAAAACAGATTCTCTCGAATCTCGGTCTTGAGAAAGAGGAGATATCTGTAGCTGACGCTTCGGACAGCGTCGCTATTTTCGCCAAGACTCAGTTCAACGGTGACGGAGTGATCACGGTAAAGAGCGCTCAGGACGAGGCTTTGGCCGCTGTCATTGACGCCGCTGTCAAATCTACTGGCGGAAAGACTGACAGAAGCGGTGAAGCAGGTGTCACCGCCGAGCAGATAGAGGCGTTCTACGCCGCATGCGCTGACTACGCCGCATGGCAGGCCGCCGCAAAGGATGGCGCGGAGTCTATTTTCCCATATGGAGATAATACTCAGGCCGCTCTCGAGGCTTGTGACGCGTTGAAGGAGAAGATCGCCGACTATTTCATGCGTTGCAAACTTGTCACATTCCACTCCGACAGCGTCGCCGCTCTTGATGTCTCTACCGCCAAGATAGAGACTATCAGCGATAAGAACCTCGCCGCATGCCAGGAGGAAATCGGCGCTTATCCTCTCGCTAGGGTTACCGCCGGGGAGACTCTTCCTTTGTCAGGTATAAACCCTGCATGGCAGAGCGCATTCCAGAACCTTAAGACCCTTGTGTTTGATGTCGCTTTCCCTGGGGCTGAGGAGATCACCGAGGCTCAGTGGAATTCCGTGCTCGCCAGCTTCGGCGCATATACCGCGTGGAAGGCCGCGAAGAAGGGCGAATGTGTCGAGGCTCTCGGTCTTGAGACCATCCAGAATATTCTCGAGCAGGACAAGAAGGCTGAGCTTCTCTCACTCGTCGAGGCCGACCTCGCTCTCGCTGATGAGGCTAACGCTATAGACGCTGTCGAGAAACTCCTTTATTTATATCGTGATTTCTATCAGTTCATCCGCAACTTTGTCACATTCTCTGACTTCTATTCAGGCAAAAAGTGCAAAAGGGCGATTCTCCAGGCAGATACCCTCTTCAACGAGCAGCGCAGCTGTGATCTTTGTATCGAGGTAGCCGATATGGGAAAGCATGGTGACATGGCAGGCCAGAGCGGAATGTTCATCGTTTATTGTAACTGTACCCATAAGACTAAAGGAACGAAACTTATCGCCGCTGTCCTGACTGACGGAGATGTCGATGAGCTCCGCGTAGGAAAGAACTGCGTGTTCTATGACCGTGAGGGCAGTGACTGGGACGCCACCGTAGTCAAGATCGTGGAGAACCCAATCAGCGTGCGTCAGGCATTCTGGTCGCCATATCGCAAAGTAGCCCGCATGGTAGAGAACCAGGTCAACAAGATGGCCGCCGAGAAAGACAGCAAGATGATGGCCGACGCTTCGGCTAAGGTCGCTACTCCTGGCGCTCCTGCCGCTGAAGGCGAGAAGAAAGCGCCTTTCGATATCGCTAAGTTCGCCGGAATCTTCGCAGCCATAGGCTTGGCCTTCGGCGCTATCGGGGCCGCTCTTACCGGCCTTGTGAAGGCTATCGCCGCACTGTCATGGTGGCAGGTCATTCTTGTCATTGTAGGAGTGCTTCTTCTGATCTCCGGCCCTGCCATGTTCCTTGCATGGCTCAAACTCCGCAAGCGCAACCTCGCCCCTGTGCTCAACGCTAACGGATGGGCTATCAACTCCCACCTGCTCGTGAATATTCTCTTCGGCGCTACCCTTACCAGCATGGCTAAATACCCTAAGGTCACCATGCAGGATCCGTTCGCCAAGAAGATGCCGCTGTGGAAGAAGATTCTTATCTGCCTTTCTGTCATAATCGCCGCTCTCGGCATCGCATTTGCTGCATTATATCTCACGAACAAGCTTGAGAAGTATGGTCTTCAGTCACCAAAGGCGAAGAAGGAGGCGAAAGCGGTCGCTGACTCCATCGCGCGTGCTGATTCCATCGCGGCTCTTGACTCGATCGTCGCCATAGAGGCCCCCGCTGAGGCGCCAGTGGAGGAGACTCAGGCGGAATAATTAATGTAGGTTTTTAAATTATTTATTGAAATGATTCAACCATTAGCAGACAGGGTTCTTGTTCAGGCACAGGAAGCCCAGACAATGACTGCGGGGGGACTTTATATCCCTGATACAGCCAAGGAGAAACCACAGCAGGGCACGGTCGTAGCCGCAGGTCCTGGAAAGAAAGATGAGCCTATGGAAGTCTCTGTAGGGGACGTGGTTCTTTACGGCAAATATTCCGGTACCGAAGTTTCTTACGAGGGAAAGAAATATTTGATTATGAAACAATCTGACATTTTGGCAATTGTAAAGTAATTTAGTCATGGCAAAGGAAATTAAATATACGACTGACGCCCGCACCAAGATGAAGGAAGGCGTTGACGCTCTCGCGGACGCAGTGAAGGTGACCCTCGGACCTAAGGGCCGTAATGTGGTAATTGACAAGAAGTTCGGTGCTCCTCACGTCACAAAGGACGGCGTTACTGTCGCTAAGGAGATAGAACTTGAGGACAGATTCGCCAATATGGGCGCTCAGATGGTCAAGGAAGTAGCCTCTAGGACTAACGACCAGGCTGGAGACGGTACTACGACCGCTACTGTTCTCGCCCAGGCGATCATCAACGTGGGCTTGAAGAACGTCACGGCTGGAGCCAATCCTATGGATATTAAAAGAGGTATTGACAAGGCGGTGGCCGTCGTCGTCGATAGCCTCAAGGCCCAGAGCAAGGAAGTCGGTGAGGATTACTCGAAGGTTGAGCAGGTCGGAACTATTTCCGCGAATAATGACGCTTTCATCGGAAAGCTCATCGCCGACGCTATGGCGAAGGTAGGAAAGGACGGCGTCATCACTGTCGAGGAAGCCAAGGGCACAGGTACGGAGGTCAAGGTCGTCGAAGGTATGCAGTTCGACAGAGGATATATTTCTCCATACTTCATGACTAACGGCGATAAGATGGAGGCCCAGCTCGATGATCCATATCTTCTCATCACTGATAAGAAGGTCAGCAGCATGAAGGATCTTCTCCCAGTGCTAGAGCCGGTGGCTCGTGAGGGCAAGGCGCTTCTTATCATCGCAGAGGACGTTGAGGGCGAGGCTCTTACCTCCCTTGTAGTCAATAAGATGCGTGGCACCCTTAAGGTAGCGGCTGTAAAGGCCCCTGGTTTTGGAGACCGTCGTAAGGAGATGCTTCAGGACATCGCCACCCTTACAGGAGCGACTCTGATTTCAGAAGAGAGGGGATTCACTCTTGAGAACACCGCCCTCCCTATGCTCGGAAAGGCTGAGAAAGTTGTTCTGACAAAGGACAGCACGACTATAGTCGGTGGCGCAGGCAATGCTGAGGATATCGCTGACAGAGCAGCTACCATCCGCAAGCAGATTTCTGTAACTACTTCCGACTATGATAAGGAGAAGCTTCAGGAAAGACTCGGTAAACTCGCCGGTGGCGTGGCCGTACTCTATGTCGGCGCCGCTACTGAGGTCGAGATGAAGGAGAAGAAAGACCGTGTCGAGGATGCGTTGAGCGCAACCCGCGCCGCTGTCGAGGAAGGTATAGTTCCTGGCGGTGGAGTGGCATATGTCCGTGCGACTGAGGTTCTCGCTGATTTGAAGGGTGACAACGAGGATGAGACAACGGGTATCCGTATCGTGGCAAAGGCCATTGAGGAGCCTCTTCGTCAGATTGCTGCTAACGCCGGCATGGAAGGCAGCGTGATTATCAATAAGATACGTGAGGGGAAGGGCGATTTCGGATACAACGCCCGTACAGATAAGTATGTCAACATGTTCGAGGAAGGTGTCATCGACCCTACTAAGGTGTCAAGGGTGGCTCTTGAGAACGCCGCTTCAGTAGCGGGTATGTTCCTTACTACAGAATGTGCTATCGCTGACATTCCTGAGAAAGAGCCTGCAGCTATGCCTGCGGGTGGAATGGGCGGCATGATGTAAAATCCGTCTCTTTTTCCCTATGAAAAGATTTTTTATCAGCGCTCTGTCGTTGTGTGTTATATTGTCAGGAATCAGCTCTTGTGAAAAGCCAGGGCCGGTCCCTGACAATTCTGATGTTGAGCAGAC
>JAKSJJ010000012.1 GCA_024398335.1 Bacteroidales bacterium
ATTTCCGGTGTTTTTTTCGAAGCCATAGATGTCTTTATTTACGGATCGCGTTGTAGATGGCGCTGAAAAGAATCACGAGGACTGAAGCGCCGCAAGCGAAGTAGGTGAGGTTAAGGACAGTGTCCGTAATCTTGAGCTCTGTGGTAGAAGGCTCGATATCAACGAGTCCTACTGCTGGTGATGCTGGTGCGAGGACGTAAGCTACGCCGACGATCACTGCCATACCGACCAGGACACCGAGAATAGTGAACAGGTTTTTCTTATCCTGAACAGCTGAGATTCCGATGCCGAGCACGACGATAGCGACAATCGCGACCACAACTAACGCATACGCCCAGTAAAGCATGAGGTCAATCGCCTGACCATCGTTAGCGGTGAAGCCCTTAACGGCGCCGAACACTACGAGCAGGACGCTGATCAACAGCAATACAGCAGTGATGTATTTAACTATTTTAGCGTACATTGTTGTTGTAATCTAGATTATTTCTTGTTGTACTTGACGATGATGTCGATAAGGGAGATAGAAGCGTCCTCCATCTCAATAGAGAGCTTGTCGATAAGTGAAAGGATGTAGTTGTAGAAGAGCTGGAGGATAACGGCTACGATCAAACCGGCGACGGTAGTGATCAACGCCACTTTCATACCACCTGCGACAACGTTAGGAGAGATATCACCAGCTGCCTGGATAGCGTCGAACGCCTGGATCATACCGATGACAGTTCCCAAGAATCCGAGTGAAGGAGCGATAGCGATGAAGAGGGATACCCATGAGAGGCCTTTCTCCATCTGGCTCATCTGGACTGAACCGTAAGAAACGACTGTCTTCTCAACAACCTCGATACCCTGATCCATGCGGAGGAGACCCTGATAGAAGATGCTTGCGACAGGACCGCGAGTGTTGCGGCAAACGTCCTTAGCAGCCTCAACGCCGCCTTCAGCAAGAGCAGCCTCGATCTTCTCGAGAAGCTTCTTGGTGTTGGTCTTAGAAAGAGTGAGGTAAAGGATTCTCTCGATAGCGAGAGCAAGACCGAGAACCAAGCAGACGATAACGAGGGTCATGAAGCCTGCGCCACCCTCGATGAACTTAGTCTTGAGAGCCTGGTGAAGAGGAACGTCAGAAGTTGTGTTGAAAGGATCACCAGCAGCCTCGGTCACTTCCTCTACTGCGGCTGTAGTGTCGACAGCCTCATCTTGAGCAGCTGCATACTGTGCAGAAACGGCCAGAAGGCCTGCAACTGCCAAAAACATGAAAATTTTTTTCATAATTGTTTTTGTGTGTTTAATTAGTAATGTATTAAATTGTTACAATTTTTCTTGCGTGCTTTTGAGCGGTCTTTTCCCACTAAATGCGGTGCAATTTAGCAAAAAAAAATCATTCGGCAATAATTTATTTAGAGAATTCGCCCCGAAGTGGCTCTTCCAGCATAGCTCTGGCCTGGTCGGGATACTCGCCTAGAATGTGGAACAATTTAGCGAGAGCGCTCTCCGTGGTCATGTCATGGCCGCTGACTACTCCGCAGTCGCTGAGACTTTTACCGTTGGCGTAAAGGTCCATGTTCACGCTGCCTGAAGGACATTGCGTGATGTTAAGGATGATTTTCCCCATTTCCCGCGCCTGGCGCACAATGTCCAGGAACCATTTCTTCGCCGGGGCGTTGCCCGAGCCGTAAGTCTCGATAATCACCGCCTTTGTGTTGCTGCCAAGGAGTATGTCGCTGACTGTCTGGGGCGTTATTCCCGGGTGTATCTTCAGAATTGAAACGCTGGTGTCGAGCTTGGTCCTGGCTTTTACTCTCGTTTCCTCAGGGACGGGTAGAATCAGCGTCTTGTTATACCGGATGGTGATACCGGCTTCCGCGAGCGGAGGCAGGTTAGGGGAGCGGAACGCCTTGAAGTTGTCGGAACTTATCTTAGTAGTGCGGTTGCCTCTTAAAAGAACGCTGTCAAAAAAGATACATACCTCCGGTACCATAGCCTTGCCGTCCTTGTCCTTGGCGGCGGCTATCTCTACGGCGGAGACCAGATTCTCTCTTCCGTCTGTCCTTGGACGGCCTATCGGAAGCTGACTGCCCGTGAAAATCACAGGTTTACCCAGGTCTTCAAGCATGAAACTCAGCGCGGAGGCCGAGTAGGCCATGGTGTCAGTTCCGTGGAGAATCACGAATCCGTCATAGTCTTCGTATGATTTCTCTATCACCTGGGCGAGTTTGATCCATGTCTGCGGCTCCACGTCCGAAGAGTCTATTATAGGGTCGAAAGACAGGGAGTCTATCTTGTAGGCGAATTTGGCCAGCTCAGGCACCTCGTCGATTATCTGTTTGAAATCGAACGGTTTGAGTGTGCCGTTGGCGTGATCTTCCTTCATTCCTATCGTTCCTCCGGTGTAGATAAGGAGCAACGACGCTTTGTTGTTAGGAATCATATCTTGAAAAGTTTTTCGGCGTTTTCAGTCGTGACCTCCGCCACGGTCTGCAGGTCAATTCCCTTCTGGAGAGCTATCTTGTCGGCAATCAGCGGGATATATGCGCTTTCGTTACGCTCTCCCCTGTGGGGAACAGGGGTAAGATATGGGGAGTCGGTCTCTAGAAGTATCCTGTCAAGAGGAATTTCCTTCAGGGTCTCGCCTATGGAGGCCTTCTTGAAGGTCGCCACTCCTCCTATTCCCACGTACCATTCTCCAAGTTTCTGTATCTCCCTGAAGGTCTCAATGCTTCCGGTGAAAGCATGAAATACGCCTCGTGTGTCGCTGAAACTGTGATTCTTGATTATCTCGAGCATGGCCTCGGTGGACTCTCTGTTGTGGAGAATCACCGGTAGATCAAGCCTGTGGGCGAGCTCCAACTGAGCTTTGAGAGCCTCCTTCTGCTGCTGTACGAATTCTTTTGACCAGTAAAAGTCAAGACCTATCTCTCCCACGGCGCATAGCGGGCGGGAAACATAGCTCTCCATTTTCTCGAGTTCCTCCCGCCAGTTATTTCCGACCTCGGTCGGGTGTAGTCCCAGGGCGGGGAATACCGTCCCGGGGAACTTGTCGGCAAGCTCGAGCATGGCGTCTCTTGTCTTTGAGTCGATGTCGGGGAACACCAGTTTAGTGACGCCCGCCTCTACGGCTCTCTCGACCGCGAGCGCGCCCTGGTCGCCGAAGGCCTCGTCATAGAGATGTGTGTGGGTATCTACGAATCTCATAGACTACAAAGGTAGTCATATTTTAAGATTTATGGAACATCGTCCCAGCATATCTTTCTTGATGAATCCGTCACATTCGAGCATGACCGCCATGTCGCAGACCCTGGCGTAGGGCATCTTCATGATCGAGCACAGGTCCTCGAGGCTGATGTCCCTGTTTTTCCTTATAGTCTCGACCATTTGCCTCGCGCAGGCGATTTCCTCGACGCTGAGTATGCCTTCATACCGTCTGCTTATGTCCACTTGCCTGTCCTTTTTTGTAGCATGTCCCCTCAGTCTGATCCCCAGACTCTCGCAAAGAGACAGCTCGTCGGTTATGGCCTCCGCTGACTTTTCCCTTATAAGTTTGTTGCATCCGCTGGAGGCTGCGTCGTCGGCCCTTCCCGGCAGAGCATATACGTCCCGTCCGTATGAATTGGCAAGAGAGCAGGTCATCATCCCTCCTCCCTTGACGCGGGACTCAATAAGAATCGTAGCCCGGGAGAGGGCGGCTATGATACGGTTTCGCCTCAGGAAATTAACCGGCATAGGGACTGTCCCTGGCGGGTAGTCAGTGATAAGGGCGCTTAAAGGGGCGTGCGCTATGCGGGCGGCGACGGCGATGTGCCTCGCGGGATAGACAGCGTCGATTCCGGTCGCCATGACCGCGACTGTGCCTAGGCCGTTGTCGAGCGCCGCTCTATGGGCGCAGACATCCACGCCAAGGGCGAGCCCGCTGACAATGCTTGGCCTCTGCTCTGTCCTTGCAAGCGCTCCTACGATTCTCTCGCACCAGTCCATGCCGTAGCTCGTTACATTTCTGGTACCTACGACCGCGATGCTGTCAAGGGCTCCGAAAACTTCCGCGCTCTTTTGCTCGCCCTTATAGTATAAACCCACAGGAGGGTCCGGACAATCCCTGAGCATGGCGGGATAATCCGGGTCCGTGATCGCTATGAAGTCGCAACCTCTGCTTTCTATCATCTGGAGCTCCTTTTCCGCATCCAAGATACTTTCTGTCTTAATCAGCGCCCTGTATTTTGAATAGGGCCCGAAAATCTGGTCGAGTTCTTTTGGCGACAGCTCGAATATTTCTGAAGCGCTGCCCAATGAATCTATCAAAGTCACTGCCACCCTGGGCTCGTGCCCGAAGGCTTTGTTCAGCGCGACGCAACAGGCCTTCTCGTCATATCTTCCCATCTTCTGCTTGGTGTTTTTTGCGAAGATATATGAAAAAAGCCCAGGGAATATGCTCCCCAGGCCGTTTCAATCGATGTTTTTATCTTTTTGACGTTTTTTTATTTTTCTGTTGTCTTTTATCCTACCCTGACCGTGTCTGCCGGATCGACCTTTGATATGAAAAGGGTCGGAATCAACAGCAAAACCATGATAAGAGCGAAACTGACAATGTCTGTTGTAAGGATGAACGGCACGTCAAGATGTACGGGCACGAAACTGACAAAGTAATTTGTCGGGTCGAGTTTAAGAAGGTGGGTGCTTCCTTGAACGAGTATGAACAGAATCGCCGCGAGATTGCCCGCGAGCATTCCTTTTAATACAAGGGTGGAACTGCTGTAGAGGAATACCTTGCCGACTCCGCGGTCCGTCATGCCGAGAGCCTTGAGAAGACCGATGGTGGAAATGTTCTCAAAGAGCAGAATCAGCAGGCCGGAAATCATGTTGAATCCCGCGACAATTGTCATAAGGACAAGGATAAAAGCCACATTGGAGTCTATAAGTCCCAACCAGTCAAACAGCTGAGGGTAGCTGCTCACAAGACTTTGAGCATATACGCTCTCGTCCAGGTCTGATTGGAGCTCGCTTACCAGATAGCCGATCTCCTGCTCCGCCTGATTCATCCGCTCGGGACTTCTATATGACGGGGTGAGGGCTATCTCAAAAGCGGATATCTGGTCTTCCTCCCACCCGTTCAGACGGCGCATGTCCTGGATAGAGACCATCACGGTCAGTTTATCTGGGCTGTCAACTACGCTGTCGTAGATCTGGGCGACTGTGAATTTTCTGGCCTTGACGTTTTCCCCTATAAAGTATGACAGGAAACTGTCGCCTTCTTTTAAGGACAGCATGGTGGCGAGACGTGAAGGGATGCAGACTCCGAGTTCAGGGAAGTCTTCGCCTTTTTCCACGCCCTTGAACATCACTCCGTGGATGTTTTCTCCTGATTTAATGATTCCCGCGCGGTATATGACAGGGGAGACTTTCTCAACCATAGGCATCTGACTCAGTCTTTCCAGATATGCCGGCGAGGCTCCGATAGAGCTCTCTTCGCTGATGAAATCTTGATTCAGCGGGATGAGGCGGATGTCTCCGCTGACTTCACTAAGCGCGGAGCGGATCTCGTGGCGGAATCCGGAGCTGACGGCTACGGCGATAATCATCACGAAGAAACTCAACGTGACGCACGCGGAGGCTATTTTGCCTTTGAAGCGTATCTTGTCGCCTATGAACCTGGTAGCTCCCACCGCTGTTATTATTTTTTATTAAGGGCCTCCAGACGTGCCTTAGCCATGTTCTTCTCGCTTTGCGACCCGCATTCCATAAGGAGCGGCAGGTATTTTTTCTGGCGTGCGATGTCTTTGAGCTGTATTGAGATCGTGCTGGCGTTCTTGACCGCTGTGTAGTGGTCCGGATGGGCCTTGATGACGGTGTCGTAGTATTTGAATGCTTTTTTGTAGTCCTTCGCCGCGATGTAGTACGAACCGAGATTGGTCAGGAAATCAGGATTTTTCTTGTTGTATTTGAGCATGCGCTCAGAAAGGGTCTTGAAGGCTTTACGGGAAGAATCCGTGCCGATAAGATAGAGAGTTCCGCAGTATTCCTGGATAAGGGCGGGGAAGAAGTCTTTGTCCACGTTCTGTCCTTCGAACTCCCATGCGGGTTTGCGGGTGTAGTTCTCGTCAACGACGCTCAGAATATATGAAAGGGCCATGTCAGGGCTTTCCTTCTCATATTCCATCAAAGCGGTAGCCTTGGTTGTCCTGAAGTCGAGTCTGGTCGGATGGATCTTGATGGCCTTCTCGATACGGATGAGCGACTCCCTGAAAAGAGAATCGTCAAAGTCCATTACATTATAATAATAGACATCCACTCCGGTCGTATCTTTAAGGGCGAGCACCGGATTCAGTCCAAGATATCTCTTCTCAGGTTTAGAGACTACTATTTCGGTCTGCGACTTTGTGTAGTAATAAAGGAAGCGGGCGAAAAGCATCTCGGCGTTAGTGGAGTCCGCCTTTTCCCATTTGTCAAGTATGTTCTCGACTCCTATGCCATGTGCGCCGACTCTCGCTACCTGTTTTTCGTAGCGGGTCTTATAGTCTGTATCCTGCGCCCAGATGGCTGTAGCCGCCGCGAAAAGAAGGGCGGCGCTTAGAAAAAATCTTTTCATGATTATTTGATATCCATTCTTATTCTTCTTCCCTGGGGATGAAGGTTATTTGTCCTGTTGCCGAGGTTCTTGACAAAGCCCAGCGGCACGCCTTTGTAACGGAGCAATACTATGCCCTTGGGCGAATCCGGCAATAGGATCGGGTCTTTATGTAAGAAACTCAGCGCCTGCTCTTTTGTAAGGGAGGCTTCGTTGAAGGCTGTACTATCCAAAATCGTGCAAAGGGCGAGGTCCTCGTCCGGGACAAGGTCTTTTCCTTTCAGTTCTCCGACAGCGCATCCGCTGGAGAGCGTTGTGGCCTTGGAGGCGACCTCTTGCGAGAGAGCGTCGATATTCGACGGGGTGGCGACGATGAGATCTCCCTTACGACGGGCTTTCACCGGGACTTTGAAAAGAGGCTTGCAAAGCTGTTCTAACGCTTTGTCTGTCTTGTCTTTAGCCTGGGATGGCGTCCATGCCGGGGCGTCCCCGTCCTTAATAAGCGCGGCGCAGTACTGACCTTCGCCGGGGACAAATCCGGGCACGAGGCTGAATCCGTGTTTTGTAGGGATGACACCCTCGAAATCAGTGTTGTCCATAGGGGCGGGACTCGCTCCCATCTCGGAGGCGATCCACTGTGCGTTATCGTCGTTCTCGAAGTGGTTGAATGTACATGTGGAGTAGATGAAGGCTCCGCCTGGACGAAGCGAAGGCCACACGTCCGCTACTATGCGGCGTTGTCTCTGCGCGCAGAGGTTCACATTGTCCATGGACCATTGCTCCACGGCCTGACTGTCTTTTCTGAACATGCCTTCGCCAGAGCAAGGGACATCGGCGACGATGATGTCGAAGAAATCCTTGAGCGAGCAGAAAGCCTTCGGGTCGGCGCTGGTCACCATGACGCAGGCGTCTCCCCACCTCGCGACATTGTCGGCAAGGACCCTCGCGCGGGTCGGGCTGATCTCGTTCGAGACAAGTATCCATTGGTCATCGCAGCTTTCTCGCAGGGAGGCGGCGATGTCGGTGGTCTTTCCTCCGGGCGCGGCGCAAAGGTCAAGAACTCTCAGGGGACGTTCTTTGCTGAGCGGGGCGTAGGCTTTCAGTATTTCCCTGAACACGTGACCCACGAACATGGCGGAAGAGTCCTGTACATAATAGACTCCGCTATGGAAGAGGGGGTGGAGCGTGAAGACAGGCCTTTGCGAGAGCATTTTCCCGTATGGGGACCATGCGACGGGGAGCGATCCTTCAAGGATAGGAAGATGTACTCCTTCCGATTTTGAAGGGTTCAGACGCACTGAGACCGAAGGCTCGCTTTCGAGGGCCTTCAGGGCAGTGGCGGCACGTTCGCTTCCTAGAACGTCGGAGAGCACCTTGATGAAATCCGCCCCGGCCTGAATCATCAGAATTTCATGTTTTTAAGCATGTCCTCGCTAACGCCCTCGGGCATTCTGCCCTCAGAAACGCTGACAAGACCATCGACGATTTGGTCCAGAACTTTCTGGATCTTGCCCCCGATCATCATCTTCATCATGAAGTTAAGCTCCGCCTCGAGCTCGACGCTGAACTGGGTCTTGTCCGGGGCTCCGATGGACTCGAAGTTGAGTGTTATCTTGAAAGGGAAAGGGCAGTTGCCCCAGTCGACCAGCTCGATACATGAGTATGCGGTCCTGCGAAGCACTTTCGCTCCGATGCTGAATCCCTGCACTGTGGCGCTGATTGTGTCATACTCGGCCTGGACCATGTCCCTTTTATCCTCAGGGAGCATCTGGACGAAGTTTCTCATGTCGGCGAAAGCCATATACAGTTCGAACGGTGACTTCGATACTATACCTTTTTTGCTTTTATACTGTTCCATATTTTATGATTATCTTTGTAGCAGATTCGCAAAGATACTAAATAAAATGCACAAGATATACTTTGACAGAAGATGTATTATCATTTGCCCTCCTCAGGAGCAGACGCTCTCGGATCCGAACGCTATCTGCTTCATCCCGGGGGACAGGATAGATATACATTCTCTGATAGGTATGTTCCAGGTAAACGACTCCTTGCAGCGAATCTATATTCCCACGGAAGAGGTCCAGGCTACTTACGACAGGATATGCGATGAGTTCGTGCAGGTTGACGCCGGCGGCGGGCTTGTGAGCAACCGCAGGGGCGATTTCCTGCTTATCCGCCGTATGGGCTTGTGGGATCTGCCTAAGGGGCATAGGGAGCCAGGCGAGGACATAAGAGAGTGTTCTTTGCGCGAGGTGAGCGAGGAGACTGGCATAGACTCGCTGGAGCTCAGGGATTTGATATGTATTACCGACCATTGCTATTTCAGAGCCGGGAAGTGGCACCTGAAGCATACATGGTGGTACGACATGTTTTACAATGACCCCGGAGAGTTGACTCCACAGCGAGAGGAAGACATCACAAAGGCGGCATGGGTAGCGAAGTCAAGCTTGCCCGGAATGCTCAAAACTTCCTTCCCTTCCATCCAGGAAGTTTTCCGCGAGGCGAAAATTTAAAGCCGTTTGAAACATTCTTCTGAAAGTTTCGTATAATATGTAGTTGACTTGACAATAATAAAACCACAATTATATGAAACTTTCGCAGTTCCAGTTCGAACTCCCACAGGAGAAAATAGCCCAGAATCCTCCAAGATGGAGAGACGAGTGCAAACTTATGGTTCTCCATAAGGACACAGGTGAGATCGAACACAAACTATTCAAAGACATTATCCAGTATTTCGGCAAAGGTGACACATTCGTTCTGAACGACACAAAAGTATTCCCCGCACGCCTTTCAGGTAACAAGGAGAAAACAGGCGCGAACATCGAGGTGAGCCTTCTGCGCGAGCTCAACAGAGAGCAGAGACTCTGGGACGTGATCGTGGATCCGGCAAGAAAAATCCGTATAGGCAATAAACTTTATTTCGGAGAGGACGACAGCCTTGTCGCCGAGGTGATTGACAACACCACTTCAAGAGGCCGTACGCTGCGTTTCCTTTTCGACGGCAGCTACGAGGATTTCAAGCAGACCCTCTTCTCTCTTGGCAAGACCCCGGTCCCTACATGGGTGAAGGCTGAGCCGGAGCCTCAGGACGAGGAGAACTACCAGACAATTTTCGCTGCCCAGGAGGGTGCCGTCGCTTGTCCAGCCGCCGGAGCGCATTTTAGCCGTGAGCTCTTCAACAGAATGATTCTCAAGGACATAAATAAGACATTCATCACCCTTCACATGGGTATCGGTCATTTCCGTAGTGTCGATGTCGAGGATCTTTCCAAGCATAAGATGGACTCGGAGAGGCTTATCATCACTCCGCAGACCGCGAAGCTTATCAATGACACTCACCGCGCCGGACATAAGGTCCTCGCAGTCGGTATCACAGCGATGAGAGGTCTGGAGACATACGTGACTACTAACGACGAAGTCAACGCGTATGACGGATGGACAAATAAATTCATCTTCCCTCCATACAGGTTCGCGATCCCTGACGCTATCGTCTCCAACTTCCATCGTCCAGGCTCGACAATGCTCATGTCAGTCGCCTCATTCGGCGGATACGAGAAAGTCATGGAAGCATACAGAGTCGCCCTTGAGCAGGATTACAAGTTCGGTCCTTACGGCGACGCTCTGCTGATTATCTGATAGGGGGCGTCAAGGGCAGATCGAGCAGAATGCCTGATAAGTTCCGAGTATGGCGTTGACATAGCCCAGGACTTCTTTTCCGTAGAATGCTCCGAATTTTGTCTCGACGTTTTCAAGAGTCGCCTCATCCGCCATCGTAGGAATAACGGAACGAACATTTTCCCATATAGTGTCGTCCAGGCCTTTGGCCCGGGCGACTTTTTTGCAGTCCGCTATCCTTCCTACGCCCGCGTTGTAGGCGGCCAGAGTGAATTTCATACTCTCCTCGGGAGAATATTTCGAGGTGGGGTAGCTGTGTTGAAGCTTTCTTAATACCGCTGTTCCCACCTTGATATTCTCGTCCGGATCCATGAGGTTATGCGCTCCGTAAGAGTCTCCTACCATTGGCATCACCTGCATGAGCCCCTGCGCGCCTCGTTTGGAGACGGTGTTGATGGTGAAGTGTGATTCGTGGTAGATAAGGGCCGCGACCATTCTCCAGTCCCAGCCGATTTCCTTGGCATATTTCTTAATGACTCTGTCATAAGGGCTTATGACCTTTGTCTTTATGCCTTTTCCCGCTCTTTTGAACGGACTGTATGATGTCTCGAAGAGCTTCTTTAGATCTATGTACTCCTGCGAGGAGTTCACTGTATGGGCTAGCCAGAGGTTGACCTCGTGCAGGTTGTCCGCTTTGTCCTCGTTTACTACCCACGTGTGAGAAGAGTCGTATGAGAAAGACTGTATCACTCCGCCCAGAGTGTCCGGCGCGTCAGTGAGAACGGCTATGTCAAGGCCTCCGCTGCGGATGGAGTCGATAGCCTGGCTCAGACTGTCCAGGATACATATCTCCAGGGTACATTCTTTAGTCTCGCAGAATACGCTCAGAAGCTCGTATGCGAGTCCGAACTGATAGGAGTCCCTAAGCGTCGGCCCTACGATTATCGTACAACGAAGGGTCTGCTCGCTCCAGGTCTGGCTATGACCGCTATGACGCAGCTCACGCATCCTGCTGTCCCTGCATCCTGCAAGGACAAGAATGATAAGCGTGAGGGCTGCTTTCAGATATGCGGTCTTTATGTGCGGCATCAATCTACATGGTTATGATGGTCGTGTCCGCCGCCCGCTCCATCATTTGAAGCGTGCTTCTTGCCAGGCTGGACATAGAACGGCCAGAATACGCCGATCTTGAATGAACGTCCCGGTTTGATGTAGTGGTGAGCGGAGAAGTAGTCGTGCTCTTTCCAAGGCCATCCCTGGTTGAGGTTATGCACTTTCAGGAAGATACATGCTCGTTTCCACTGAACATTGACGAAAGCGTCCACGTATGCGCAGTTGCCGTACTTTGCCTCATTCTGGTTGTGGAATACTCCAAGAACGGGGTTGTATGCCGGAGCGTACCATCTTGTGTTATAGAATCCGTTGAATCCCACCTGCATCTGCATGACGTTCTTGACCACATTGAACTGGAAGTAGTAGCGCAGGTTGAGGGTCAACAGAGGAAGTGGCACTACGTCCTGGTTGGTCGAGAACTGAAGCAGGACCTTGTTGTCAAGGTGGAACTTCCACAGAACGAAGTCTTTATGGATGGCCGCGCTGATCACGCTCATCGCTCCGTCGTGCTGACGGGATATACCCATAGGGTCGAAATAGGTCTGGTTGCCCAGCAGGGCGTAGCTGACCTGCGTGTCGAACTTCCACTTAGGGATGCTGACTCCTACCTGGGCCTTCGTGGTTGAGATTTTCGAGAAGTCGTTATCCCACATGAAGTGATTTGAATGGAAATGGTTCTGGTACCAGTCAGGCTCCTTGAGGGTGGTCTCGAAGTGGAGATTGACGTTCAAAGGACTGTCTTTGTAACGTCTGAACGGGAAGAAACTCATGTCCACGTCAGCGTCAACTCCGAAGTCGTTGACCTCCTTACCCGCGAAGGTGTAATTACCGTTGGCGCCCCACTTGAGATATTTCTTGTACTGTCCCTTGACTCCCGCGTACAGATAGACAGAGTTCCATGGCACGTTACATTTCGCGCCCAGGTATCCCGCCCTGTTGAAATCGTAGTAGTTCACATACTTGTCTCCGACTCCGACGTCGAGTTTGGAGACGATTCCGTCGGCTTTCCATGGCTGCAGACGGAGATATACCTTATTGTCTAGCCTGAGTACTCTGATGGAGTCGCTAGACTGGACAGGGTTATAGTAGTAATTCTGGAAGAGCTCTCTTCCGTGAGTGTCGCCGGATTGTATCTTGTCATTGTACAATCTCGCGAATGTGCTCAGCTCTGAACTGTGGCCTATGTAGGCGCTGGTGATGTCCACGTCGGATTCCTCCGCCTCGCTGTGGGCATGTTCATGCTCCTCGCCCTCCTCCTCGTCGGAGTAGAATTCCTCGCCTTCCTCGAATCCTTCGTCTTCCTCCTTGCGGCTCTCCAGCAGAGCCTCGAGGGCCTCACGTCCGCCTTCGTTGTAGGCCTGTATCGCGAGGGTATCATTACTTGTCAGGATAGAATCGCAAAGATGTTTCCATGCCTTCTTGTCCGCGCGCTTGTCCCTTATCTTATTGATGAAAGTGAACGGAATACGGTAGCTCTGGTCAAGGAATACAGTATGTTTCTTCGTGACGGAATTAGCGTCGCTCAGATATACTCCGATCTCTCGGACATCCTTGACGGTAGTGTCTCGTATCCAGTTGAAGTCCCCTTCCTGATCGACAAGACCGCCGCTTTCCGTGCGTCTTACCTTATTATATATATAACCGGTGTGCATCAGATAGCGTTTGCCTGTGTAGTTCGCGGCGATGACAGCCGTACGGTTGTCGGTGGATTCGTTCTGCGCCAGACCTCGGCCTCCGAAACGGTGATATTCAAGAGTGATGTTCAGCTCAGGGGTGATTTTCTGGGTGGTCAGGAGCTTGATGTTAGGCGCCGCTTTTTCCCTGCTGGAGAACAGGGTTCCCCAATATGCGAGCGCCGTGTAAGGGGTCTTGGTGTTGTACATCGGCAGGGATGAGGCCGTGTACGAGTAAACCTGGTAAGGGGAGTAGAAGATGGCGTGCTCCTCGTGGTCGCGCTTGAAGAAGTTGTAGCTCTGGGCCGCTGAACCAGCCACTCCAAGGTATGACACTTCGTAGTCTTTCTTGTAGATAGGAAGGTCATAGTAGTGGTAGTTGTAGGTCGTGTCGAGCTTGAAGACGTTTATGTCGTTGAAGCGCCTGTCGTGGGTCCAGGTCACGATTCTCTTGTAACGCAGGGTGTCGAGAAGGACGTATGAACTGAGGATTCGAGGGGTCTTCTCGATGATTGAGTCCTTGACCGCCTTGAGCGAATCCTTGCGCTTCATGATGCTGTCCATCTGATGGATCTTCGCGGGAAGAGCCTGCTCGTAGTCGTATTTCTTGCGGTCGATCTTGCTAAGGCTTGAATACCAGCGCTGGTGCTTGAAGGCCGCTGTCTGGGCTGAGTCCTTGGCGTAGAGAGAGTCCAGAAGATGAAGTTCCATGGAGTCGCCTTCGTTTCTGAGGGAATCTCTGACATGCCTGAGCTCGGCTGTGTCCTTGACGGTCACATAGTATTTGTAGAAAAGAGGGTCCTCGTCCTTGAGATGTTCAGGGACACGGATAGTGTCACGAACGCCTAGGCGAGGCTTCGCGTAGATAGTCCTCAGGGAGTCATATCTGACCATGTCAAGACTATCGATGAAATCAACTCCGAAACTGTCAATCTTGGCTTTGAGGGAATCGATGTAGATACTGTCTTTTTCCCACTGACGTACATGTAATCTCGCGAGATATCTTCTCGAGTTGAGGTAGATGTAGTTGGAGCCTAAGATTCTCTCGGAGCTTTCCACTCCGCCGAGGACGCGGTCGTTAATCTTCTTGAGAGAGTCAAGTTCGAGAACCTTCACTGAGTCCTGAGGAAGCATTTCTTCCTGTGACCGGAGGTCTGCCGCCATCGCTGCGAGAGAGTCGCTGACGCCCTTGACCGCGTCGCGCTCCGCCTTTATGGCCTCAAGTCTTCTCTGGAAGTCGGCTACAAAAGGCTCCATCTCTCCGATGAGCGGAGCCGCCTGTGCCTCCAGGGCTGAAAGTATGCTGTCGTGTCGGGCGGCGATACTGTCCTGGATGTGTCGGAGACTATCCTGGATATGACGTATGCTGTCCTGGGTGTGACGAGCCCTTGACACGCTGTCATCATCTTTGTTTACTCCGATACTGTCCCTTCCCCAAGCCGGCCTGTCAAGGCGCATAGCGCGGCTGGCGTCAATCCCGAAGGATTGCGCCGCCGCTATGCTGACCAGCACCAGGGGAACGAATATCTTACCTGCCCACTTGCGCATAAAAATCTATCTTATTTTACTTTTTTGAAACGTGAGACAAAGCTGTGCATGTCTGAGTCAAAACCTGGATCCCACCACATGATGTCCCAGTCTGGAGCGTCATAGTCCTTCACGCCGATCTCAAGCTCGTCGCCTACAAGTCTCATGGCGATGGCGCCCTTGCCCATGTCTTCATTTCCGCTGAATGAACGGTCGACATTGCTCAAAGAGAAGAATGTAAGCTGCTGGTAAGCCCACTCACCCTCAACTTCAGAGACGAACATATTTGACTCCTCAGCTGTGTAAGAGCCGAGAATCACGCTGTTGCTCTTAGTGAGCCATTCTGCCTTAGGGGCGGTGTAGGTGATCTTTCCTGCTTTGAAATAGTTGTTCCAGTCGCCATATCCTGAAGGGGTCACTGTCCAATCGCTTCCGTCCTTGGCGAATGTAAGGGAGAAACCCGCGTTGTGTGTAGGAAGATCCGCAGTCTCTTCCTCCATTTCCTCATACCACATCTCGAGCTCCTCAAGGTTCATGACTCTGTCAAACACCCATGTGCCGGCGATGTCCTCGAGTCTAAGGTAACCTTTGACATTGGCTACGACCTCGACAAGGTCTCCTTCGTGGATAAGAGAGTTGCCTTTGATGTTCACGCCGATGGTGACAGGAAGCTTTCCGCTGAAGTTCTTGTCTTTCAGCGTCAGGGTCATATATCCCTTGTCGCTACCTTCCTCGACAACGAAGGACTGCTCGCCAGAGAGTACCTCGGCGCCTTTACCTGTTACGACAGCCGGGATTCTGAATGTCGAAGGGGCTGAGTAAGGGATGATGTTACCTTTGTCGTCCTTCTCGCCGCTAGCTTTGATAAGGCCGATTTCGAAGGTGTAGGCCTCCAGGAGGTCAACCTCGGCTTTAGCCTGGTTGAAAGAGATGATTACTTCCTCGGTGATTTCCTTGATAGAGAAGTCATCTTTGTTAAGACCTTTGTGTTTCTCTTTGTCACAAGACGTAGCGAGCGAAAGAGCCGCGATTGCGGTGATAGCGATTAAAATTCGTTTCATAGCTATTGTTTTTGATTGTTAATGAATGAGTTATATTCGTCTTTGGCTGCTTTCTGGATATCCTTCTCCTCTTGTGTGGGGAAAGTCCCTGTCGGGGTCAGGTAGGAACTTGTCGCGTCGGAGGTCCTTGGCGGAAGTTCGGCATATCCGCAGGCGGCGCTCAGAAAAAGCGTCATCAGGATAGCGAAAGCCGCGGTTATTTTACTAAATATCCTATTTCGTTCCATATCCAGGATTTTGTTTCATATTAGGGTCCATGTCCACGTCGCTCTTGTAGATAGGGGCCGTGTATAAATATTCCTTGACCGTGTATTTAAGTCCGTTGTTTATTATCCACCACTGGGGACGTCCGTTGCGCTTTAGCTCGAACCAGCGGTCGCCTTCCATGAATAATTCCTTGCGCCTCTCGTCGAGTATGGTCTGAAGCAGCGCGGTTATGGCCTTTCCTTCGCAATCGACCTTGATCCGGTCTGTTGTCCTAAGCTCAGGTAGTTCTGAAAGGCTCAGCGGCTGTACGCCTTCTATGCGGTTGGCACGCAGCTCGTTTATCAAAGAAAGCGCCTTCTCGGACTCGCCCTTGTGATAGTATCCTTCGGCGAGCATGAGAAGAATCTCGCTCATCCTTACTCGGCGCTCCGGATTCTTGGCGTTCATACGCTTAGAGTTAAAGCATACCCCGTAGCGAACGTCCTTGTCTTTTTCCTCTCCGTAGAGAGCGACGATACCTGCGCAGGCGGGACGGCTGGAGATGTAGGATTTCATATAGCTGAAATACCAGTCAAGCTCGCTCGCGTTATTGATGTGGGAGCGCACGATAACCTCTCCTTCCTTGGTCGAGGCATCCATCATGGCGGCGTACTGTGAGGCGGGGCACAGACTTATGCCGCTATTTTTCATGATATCTTCGCAAAGAGGAATCATCTCGTCCCACTTCTGGGCCCAGAAATATAGCTTCGCGAGGTAGGCCTTCACGACATATTCCGTAAAGAAGAACAGATCGGAGCTCATCTTGTGCGAGAGGGATTTTTTCAGAAGCGACTCGCAGTAGTCCACGCTTTGTGCTAGACTTGAGCGGACAGGCTTCTGGCTTATATCGAACCTTTCCACAAGCGGGAGACCGAGCTGGGAAGTGCAGGTGTTCTTGTCCCAAGGCTCGCAGAAGTCGCGGATGAGGTTGTAGTAGCATATTCCCTTGACGGCGTATGCGGCGGCGAGGATGTCTTCAGTGATCTTTGATCCACCAGGGAGATTGTCGATGACTATATTGCAGTCACGGATGATCTCGAAACTCTCGCGGTAGTCGGTCATGCGGGAGTTTATCACGTCGCCGGCGAAGGCTTTCAGGTCGCCTATCATTATGTTGGCGTCCAGGTCGTCAGCGATACCCTCGTACAGGGCGATAGTCTCCATGTTGCCGATCACATAGTTGTCCGCTCCGCCCTCGATGTCGTTTATGATGCGGTGCATGATGGCGGCGAACTCCTCGTCGGTGGTCGGGATGACCATGCCCTGAGGCTGTACGCTAAGGTATCTGCCGCAGGAGAGCGTCAGGAACAATGTCGCCAATATGAGCATTATTCTTCTCATCTAAAATCCTATGCTAAGTCCGAACGAAAGGCTTCTTGTCGTGGGGTATGTGGCGCCGGGCACTTCCGGGTCCATGCCGTCATATCCTGTTATCGTGATGAAATTATTAAGCGAGGCGTTGATGTCCAGACGGCTCATCGTCGCTGTCTGTATCCATTTTGTAGGCAGGGAACAGCTCGGCCGGATGGTCTTTATCCGCAGGGATGAGACATTCTTGAGGTAAATGGCCTCTACTATGCTGAAATCCATCGGGTTGTCTATGGAGAAATTGTATTTCTTGCCGTAGTAGTCGTAGATTCTCGGGTATTTCACGCCCTCGGTATTGCTTGTTGTCCACCTGTCCGTACGGTCTTTCATTACGTTAAGGTGGTTCGAGTAGAGATCGCTGTACTGACTTTGTACAGGCTCTGTCGATACTCCGCTGCGGCGGGCGTTCAGGTAGGAGGCGGGCGATTCGATACGCTCATAGACCTTGTTCCCGAAGGAATAGACTCCGCTTATGCTAAGGCGAAGCATCTTCCAGCCAAGGGCTAGGTTGAATCCGCCGGTGAACGGGGCGATCGTAGTGCCGAGGTAGTAACGGTAATTGTCTGAGTATGAGAACTCCTCTTTCTTGTTGATGACGCTGTCTTCTCTGATGGAGAACTGATAAAGACCGGTTTTGGGGTCAATGCCTTCCAACCAGCCCGCTATAATCGCGCCTACAGGGTAGCCTTGTACATAACGGTCGCGTGAGGTTATAGTCTTGCTGGCAGGGGAGTAGCGAAGGACCTTGTTGTAGTTGTAGGCGAAGTTCACGGAAGCGTCCAGAGTCCATCCTTTCTTACGGACGATCTTGCCGCTGACTGTAGACTCGACTCCGAAGTTCATCAAATCCGCGGAGTTGTAATAGACGTAGGTGTATCCGGTAGCGGAGGAGGTCTGGGAGCTTGTCACCACGTCGGTGGAGAGCCTATGGTAGAGCTCGGATGAGACAGAGAGCCTGTCTTTGAGGAAGCCCATGTCGAATCCGAACTTGGTGTCGGAGGTCTTCTCCCATCCCAGGTCAGGGTTAGGGGCGGTAGGGATGCTTCCGAGCATGTAGGCGTCGGAGCCCACGTAGCGGTACTCCTGGAGGGCGTATTGCATCACAAGATAGTGAGGGGCGCTGGTGTTAACGTCGCCCGTGTATCCGTATGCCGCCCTTATCGTGGCGTGTGATATGGCATCGACATCTTTCATCCAAGGCTCCTCTTTCAAGTGCCATGCCGCTCCGACGCTCCAGGTAGGGTTGAACTGGCGGCGGCTTCCGAAATTGGACGAACCGTCGGTTCTGAATGAGGCGTTGAATACATATCTGTCCCCGAGGAAATAATCGGCGGAGGCGTAGAATGAGGCGTAGCGGCTCTTGGTAAAATATTCTCCGCTGAGGCGCTCGACTTGTTTCACCCATTCGTCCTGAGGACCGCTTATCGAAGGCATGGATGTAGTCCCTGTGACAGGGTTGTAGTTGTAGCGTTTGGTGAAGGTCGTGTTTGACGCGGCGCCCCTTATCTCTGCTCCGGCGATGACGTTGAGCGTGTGTATGTCGGCGAAAATCTTGTTGAAAGCGAAGTGACCTCTGGCGACGAAGCTTGTACGTATGGATCTGTTCTGGGTGATGTTTCCGTAAAGTTTTGTCGTGCTCTTGTCGTCATATCCGAGTCTGTCCCTGAAGGCTGCGTAGGTGCTTTTCTCGATGATTCTGTCGGTGCTTCCGGAAGCGTGCGTGAAGGAGGCGAGTCCCACGAACTTCAGGCAAGGGATGATTCTGATGTCTATCTGTCCCCTGAGGGTGTTGGACATGTTGGTGGTCGTGCTGGAGTTGAGGTCCAGCTCGCGGAGTATGTTGAATCCGTTCTTAGGCATCACCAGCTCGCTTTCTCGTCCGTTGTAGTATCCGAGGTTGAACCAGGTGTTGTCAGGAGCATAGGAACCGTCGGCCTCGAAAGGTTTTTCGTAAGGATTGGCGAAATATGCGTATCTGAATGCGTCGACTCCGCTTTCCGGGCTGACAGATCTCTGGTAGGAGAAGTCATACCCCACGTCGAGCTTCACGATTTCTATCGGGGTGATAGTGACGGAACTGTTGAGGTTGTAGCGCTTGTAGTTGTTGTGGACGAGCATTCCGTTGTCATCGTTGAATCCGGCGGAAATATAGTAAGCGCATTTGTCCGATCCTCCGCTGAGGCTCAGGTGGTGGTTATGGGAGAAGGCGTTGCGGAAAAGATGGCCGTACCAGTCTGTATTAGTCTTTGACAGGTTGGCGATGTATGCGTCCTGCGCCGCCTTGTCGTCCTTCATTGAGGCGAAGGCTCCGACTCCCGCTCTTATCTGGCCCACGACTCCGACGATAGGGTAGAAGACGGAAGGATCGGTGGCGGATTTGGCGTATGAGGCCGCGGAGAACTCGTCCCAAAGCTCCTGCTCCCACGCCAACTTTTCGGAGGAATTCATCAGCTGGAGGCTGTTGTGCGGGCGGAAGGACACGGTGAAGTTGTTGGAATAGTTGATCTTCATCCTTCC
>JAKSJJ010000120.1 GCA_024398335.1 Bacteroidales bacterium
TCTACACCAACCTGCGGATTCTGCTGAAGCGCCTGATCTGCCGTCAACACCTGTGCGTTCATCGCGGCGGATGAAAGCGCGACGGCCGCGATAATCATAATTAACTTTTTCATATTCATCTCTTTTTTAGATGTTTATAATTACTTAAGAGAGAACGGTAACGTAGCCATGATGTCAGCGGCGCTGGCAGCCACGATGGCGTTGAACTCTCCCTTCTCACTTACCCACGCATGACGCTGGTCGTCGAAGAAACGAAGCATGTCCTCATTGATCTCAAATGAGACAGTCTTGCTCTGACCCGGCTCGAGGAATACCTTCTTGAAGCCCTTGAGCTCCTTCACCGGACGCTCCACGCTGGCCTCGACGTCCTGGATATAAAGCTGCACGACTTCCGCTCCGGCACGATCGCCAGTGTTCTTGACTGACACCTTGACGGTCAGAGTCGAGCTCTTGCGGGCCTTCTTCTCGGACTCCACGTCTGCCCCGACAGCCTCCTGCACGCTCTTTATGCTCTTCGCGCTTATGCTTGCGTCACTGTACTCGAACGTTGTATAGCTAAGACCGTGCCCGAATGGGAAAAGAACATCAATTCCTTTGTTCTCGAACCATCTGTATCCGACGAAAATACCCTCTCCATAGAAGCAGTCATTGTTATTAGGGAAGCTCATACCCTCCTGGTGGGCAGGAGAATCAGACAGAGCCACAGGGAAGGAGAATGGAAGGCGACCGCTTGGGTTCACATCGCCGAAGACCACGTCAGCGATACACTCTCCGGCCTCTGAGCCGATGTACCAAGCCTGAAGGATGGCCGGAACCTTCTCGACCCATGGCATGGCGACGGCGTTTCCGCTGACCATCACAACGCTAAGAGGTGTTCCGACGGCCGCGAGAGCCTCGACGACCGCGTCCTGACCGTATGGCAGTTCCATGCTCTTGCGGTCCCTGCCTTCACAGTCCTGATGTTTCGCCTTATTCAAACCTCCGACAAAGATGACAGCGTCAGACTCTCCGGCGAGAGCGACAGCCTCGGCGATAAGCTCCTCAGCGCTTCTTTCCTCGCTAAGGTCCTGACCTGTGGTGACGCCGTTGTAGCTGCCTGTGACATCACCTACATATCCTCTCGCCCAAACGACCTCGGTGCCGTCCTGCGCCGCTCTTGCACGTATCGCGTCAAGCGGAGAAATCTCCTTCTGGACCTTAAGCGAAGATGATCCGCCGCCGACTGTCATCATCTTGACGGCGTTCTCTCCCACAACAAGGATCTTTCCACCCTTCACATTGAGAGGCAATGTGTTAGCGTTATTTTTAAGAAGGACTATACCCTCGTCTCCGATTCTACGGGCTGCCTGATAATGCTGCTCGGAGCACTTGTTTCCTGCAGGTTTTCCGTCACGCATGGCTGTACGCATGATAAGACGGAGCACGCGGCGAGCCTTGTCGTCAAGCTCGTCAGTTCCGACCTCGCCGGAGCGTATTTTCTGGAGATATGGATGCGCGAGATGATAGTTGTCGTACTCGTTCTTGGTGCCTGTGGCGAGGCCGTCGGTGCCTGTGCCGTACTCGAGGTCAAGGCCGTTGTGGATAGCCTGATCTGTGTCATGGCATCCGCCCCAGTCGCTGATGACCGCTCCGTCATAGCCCCATTCGCCCTTGAGCACCTGATTGAGAAGACGGTCATTATGGCATACATGCTCGCCTCTGTAGAGGTTGTAGCTTGCCATAATAGACCAGCTTCCGCCCTCCTGACACGCCTTTTTGAAGGCAGGAAGATATATCTCGTAGAGAGCCCTGTCTGAGAGATCTACATTGACTGTATGACGATGAGTCTCCTCGTTATTCAGGCAATAGTGCTTGACACAGGTGGCTACTCCCTGCTCCTGTACACCGGGGATGTAAGGAACGACCAGCTGTCCCGCGAGGAAGGGATCCTCACCCATGTACTCGAAGTTACGTCCGCCAAGCGGAGTACGGTAAATATTCACGCCTGGGCCAAGGAGTACGTCTTTCTCGCGGTAGCGGGCCTCCTCTCCTATCGAGCGGCCGTAAAGGAGGGACATGTCCTCGTTCCATGTAGCGGCGAGGCAGGTAAGGGCAGGGAAAGCGACGATGGAGTCATTGGTCCATCCGGCCTGGTCCCACTCATCCCATTTCACCTCGGGACGGATGCCGTGAGGACCGTCAGTACACCAAAGCTCAGGGATGCCGAGTCTTGGCACTCCTGCGCTGGAGAACTTGCTCTGGGCATGGATGATCGCGACCTTCTCCTCTACGCTCATGCGTGAGAGAGCGTCCTCGACCCTCGCCTCCAGATCGACGTCCTGGTCAAGATATAGTTCGACATTCTGTTTCGGAGCGCAGGAAAGCCACAAGAAGGAGCATGCGGCAGCCGCGCAAAGCAGGGATACGGCGTTTTTCATTTTATATGTCAAATGTTAATTCTGATGTAACAACCTACAAAAATATATAATTTCCGTAACATATAGTATATTTGCACTAGGTATAATCTAGCATAGAGCACTATGAGAAAGTTATTTTATTTCGCAGTCATCATATCGGCAGCCATCTTCGCCGCCATTTCATGTACAAAGGAGGGATTCCAGATTGACGATCCGGACATCAACGAAAGCGGCGGCATCAACATGTACGTCGGCGACTTCTATATAGTGAATTGCACTCCCGCTCCAGAGACGGCAAAGTGGTCTTCCTCCAACACGGACGTAGCCACCGTTGAAGATGGAGTCATTTTCGCACACAATCCGGGAAACGCCAAGATAAGCGCAAATCCGAAGGTCGGAAAGAAAATTTCTTTCAACGTGTTCGTGGCGGCCGTCCCGATCACCGGTTTCACTATCGCCGAGACCATCTCCCTCTACGCCGGCGCTTCCACTTATCTGGAAATCAGCGAATTATCCCCTGAGAACGCATCCATCAGCTCTATTGCCTGGGAATCTTCCGACAACTCCGTCTTCACAGTGACTTTGGCAGACGGCGGCGTAAAGATCAACGGCATCGCGGAAGGTACTGCGAAACTGACCGGCAGGGCCGACGGAGTGACACGTGTCAGCACAGTGACGGTAAAGGGCCCGGAGAAACTTTCCCTGCCTTCACATGTAGACGCGTACATCAACCATGAAGTTGAAGTCAGCGTAGTCCAGGAGCCGGAAGTTTACAAGGATTACAATTGGTCTATCCGTCAGGATGGCAATATATGTTCGGTACGCTCAGAGGGAGCGAAAGCGGTGCTTACCGGCGTCGCCCTTGGCAAATGCACCTTGGAACTTTCTCTTGCCGGAGGATCGATCAAGAAGAGCTGCGAGGTGACCGTGTACAACGGTTCTCTCGTGCTTGACAAATCAGAATCAACCCTTCTCGCCGGCGACGAGCTTACGCTTACCGCGACCCAGTACCCGGTACAATACAACGATTACGAGTGGGCATCAGATGATGCTAGCGTCGCCACTGTTTCCGGAAATGGAAAAACAGCAGTTGTCAAGGCCGGCGATAAGACTGGCGAGACCGTCATAAGGTGCTACATCAATGGACGAGACATCAGCGCTTCGTGCCGTGTCAGCACATTCGGCCCGGACTATCTGGACAAGATGGCGATTGTCCTTGTGGAACAGTACATGACTCCGAAGTTTCTCGGGGAAAATGTATATGTTTCTCCAAAGCGCTCCTCAGATACGGAATTGCGTGTCATGACGATTTATAGGACCGATCTACCGGAATGTTTCAAAGGAAGGGTGAAGTGGAGTACAGGCACTCCTTCCGCTGATTCTTACAGCACTGTAATCAAGAATCAGAGTTCATATCGTAACCTGCCTATTACATGCAGTACTCCGGTGGGTGACATGAAAATAAATTATATCCAAGGCTTCATGGAGTTGGAGGTGAGAGAGTTCGACTATTCGGATTTCCGTGTCGGGTCTAGCATCCATTATAATTGGTACCAGCAATACGGCGAATGGTATTTCAAGCCGTTCTACCAACAGATTCCGGATAAAACCGCCAAACTCGATCCTAACGGATGGTCGTTATGGAGTATCTCCCCTAATAGAGCGTTCTTCTTTACAGGAGTAGATGACTATGGCAGCAGAGTCAATTGTGCCACAGAAAAATACGGCATCGCGACTTCCGCGGAAGGACTCACTGTAGTCACAGATAAAATCAAGCTGACCTATGACGCCCCACACATACTGATCACGTCATACGAAAAAGGATATTGGTTAAAAACAGATGACGTAACAAGTTCCAAGACAGTAGACGGAACTGTCACTGTCCACGGTCAGACGTTCAAGATCCACTGCATAATCAAACCTTGATAGCAGTTTTCTATTTTTATATATCTTCGCGTAGCTAAACGGAGTAACATGAGTAAGAAGAAACCTATTGTCGCGCTTATTTACGACTTTGACGGCACACTTTCGCCAGGAAACATGCAGGAGTTCGGCTTCATCCAGGCCATTGGTAAAAGTCCAGCCCAGTTTTGGGGAGACAGCGACCAGATAGCCATAGGCCAGGACGCCTCCAATGTCCTGAGCTACATGAAGCAGATGTTCGACGAGGCACGTAAGGCAGGCATCAAGCTGCGCCGTGACGACTTCCGCCGCTTCGGCGAAAAAGTCGAGCTTTTCGAGGGAGTCAAAGGTTGGTTCAAGCTCATAAACGAATACGGTAAGAGCAAAGGGGTCATAATCGAGCATTACATCAACTCATCAGGACTCGCCGAGATGATCGAGGGTACATCGATAGCCCATGAGTTCAAGAGAATTTTCGCATGCTCTTTCCTCTACGACAAAGACGGTCTCGCGGAGTGGCCGGGCGTCGCCGTAGACTACACCGCCAAGACGCAGTTCCTCTTCAAAATCAACAAGGGCATCCTCTCTGTCAGAGATAATAAGCTCGTGAATGAGAGTCAGCAAGAGGAGAACAAACGGATCCCTGTCCCTAACATGATCGACTTCGAAGACGGAGACACCGACGCGCCTTGCCTGACGACTGTCATGATGTTCGGAGGCCATTCCATCGCGGTTTACAACCCCGAGAAAGAGCACAAGAGAGAGACCGCCCGCACCCTCCTTCGCCAGCACAGAGTCAACTTCATGACTCCGGCCAACTATCGCAAGGACTCCCGCACCTACCACCTCGTCTGCTCAATCATAGACAAGATCGCCGCCGACTGCGAGCTCCAGCACCTGTCCCATTTTATGGGAAGGTAGGCTCCCCATAAAATGGGACAATTATCATAATTGGGGAAGACCTTATAATCCCAGGGGCGCCGCCCCTTCACACCCCGCGGCTCCCGGGCTCACGTATTTGACCGGCGAAGGCCGGTGCTGTTCGTGAGTTAGATGCGGTAAGGTCAAATACACGCCCTCCGCCGGCCGCCTCGTGGCGGCTTCTATCATCGGGCGCCTGCCGGCACGTGGACACCTTTAAAAAGTGTGGTAAGGTGACCATATTTTGTCCAAAGATCTTTGGGGGCCAGAAGTCATCAGGATGAATGGCGATTTTGATAACGCCATCCAGTTTGTTCTCAAAGATCGCGTAAGCCTGGTCGATGT
>JAKSJJ010000121.1 GCA_024398335.1 Bacteroidales bacterium
CCTCATCACAAGCATATACCGTATCATCTCAGGGGTGATTCCCTCAGGAATATGACATACTCCGTCAGGTCCTGAAATGGCTACGACCTTCGCTCCGAGTTGAGTCGCCTTGATGCTCGCGCCCCATGCCACGTTGCCAAAGCCGGAAAGCGCCACCTTCTTGCCCGCGATGTCCTTGCCTGCCTTACGGAGCACATGCTCTACGAAATAGAGAGCGCCGAAGCCTGTAGCCTCAGGACGGAGAATAGAACCGCCCCATGTGCCTCCCTTACCTGTAAGGACGCCTGTATTGTACTGACGCGCGAGCTTCTTATACTGTCCGTAGAGATAGCCTATCTCACGTCCGCCTACTCCTACATCTCCCGCAGGAACATCCTGGTCAGGGCCTATGCACTGCCAAAGCTCCTGCATGAAAGCCTGGCAGAAACGCATGATCTCAGCGTTGGACTTACCCTTAGGGTCGAAGTCCGAACCTCCCTTCGCTCCACCCATAGGAAGAGTGGTAAGAGCGTTCTTGAAGGTCTGCTCAAATCCGAGGAATTTAAGCATTGAAGGGGTCACGGCCCTGTGGAAGCGAAGACCGCCCTTGTATGGACCGATAGCGGAATTAAACTGAATTCTATAACCGGTGTTAGTCTGGACTGTACCCTTATCGTCCACCCAGGTCACCCTGAATGTGAAGATACGGTCAGGCTCCACCATACGCTCGACAATCTTGGCGTCCTCGAACTCAGGATGCTCATTATAAACCTCCTCGATTGACTCGAGAACCTCCTGGACCGCCTGGAGATACTCCTTCTCGCCAGGATACTTCGCCTGGAGAGAGGACATTATTACTGATGTTTTCATTATGCAGTTATCTTTGGTTATTTAATAGTCTTCGCACGGAGGAAACGCAATCCCTTGAGCACCAGGCGAGGAAGGCTGGTACGAGGATCTCTGTCCTTAAGTTTGATGGCGAGGCCCAATTTCTTTACCAAAGTAATCTTGAAAGTCTCTACGAACTCGATAAGAGTTCCGTCCGGATCCTCCACATAAGTGAAGTGTCCATCGGTGTCACCCATCTGGAAATCGACACCGCCATCACACACGAAATCGTGGCCGAGGGCGAGGGCTCTCTGACGGATTCCTTCCATGTTCTTGATGTCGAAACATATCTGGATGAATCCAGGGTCACCCCACCATCTGCCTTCAAAAAGTTTCACAGGAACGCGGTCAAGCGCCTGTACCAATTCTATCTGAGCAGGGCCATATACAGGGCTCAAAGGTCCTATCATAGGCTCGTTACGGTCAAGCAGGACTCTACGGAAACGTCCCTGGGCGCCAGGTACTCCGGCGAAGTCATCAAAGACCTCCGTCTGGTCATACACTACCTTGTCAAAGCCGAGCAAGTCACCATAGAACTTGATAGAGCGGTCCATATCGGTCACACCGATAAGCGCTCCATGAGCGCTGCCGGTAGGCATGCCGCAGTCAGAGAAGATAAAATCATCATGCACAACCTCGAAAAGGTTTCCGTAAGGATCATACATGAAGAAATGCTTCTTGCCGTATGGGGTCATGCAGACCTTCGTGACCATCTTCGCTCCTTCCATAGACGAAAGATGAGCGTAAGCGGCATCGACGTTATTCGAGCGTATCTTGCCGGCGATGATACCCAAGTCACCCATCTGGGCAGGTGAGGGCATAGGAGTGATATTGTTATCCTTAGGCTCCCATATCTCGAGTCCGCCGCCACCCTGGAGGCTTACCGCTATGATAGCGCGGCGCGCACGAGGCTTGCCGCCGGTGTAAGGAAGCATACGCTCGGCCACTCCGAAAGCGTCAGTCACCTTGATGTCAGTACCGAAAGCCTTCGCATACCAGTTATAAGCCTCGACGACATCAGTGACTCCGACGCCGAACTGCTGCATTCCGCAAATTATCGTATCCATAAATATATCCTGTTGTTTTGTTGTTAATAATTATCTCTATGTAGCTGACACCTTCCCGGCAAGAAGCCAGAAAAGAGGCGGACACCACCTTTTAAAGTGGGCCATGAGAAGTTCCTTCCCTCCGATGAGACGACGGTGACGTCCGCGGGCTATAGCCTTATAAGCGATATCCGCGCATTTATCCACGTCCATGCCTCCGGCCTGCCCCTGGTCCATCTTCGCATAGGTGGAACCGTCACCCAAAAGCGCGCTCTTGCTGATAGGAGTGTTGATTCGACCAGGAATGAGGAAGGTCACTTTAATATTCTTGTTTTCCAGATCGAGAGCCTCGAAAAAGCCGAAAAGGGCATGCTTCGAGGAGCAATATGCCGAGCGTAGAGGAAAACCGAAAAGGCCTGAAATCGAGGTGGTGACAGCGATGCTGACCGGATGCTCGCCTTTAAGGATGGAAGCGAGCTGCTTGACAAGGCGTACAGGACCCCAGAAATTGGTCTCCATGACCTTACGGTCCACCTCCATATCAGTCTCAAAGGCTGTCGAACGCTGGGAAATGCCGGCGTTGAGCACCAGACAATCAATCTGACATCCCTCCGACAGAAGCTGCGCCGCGAACGCGTCGACAGAAGCCATGTCAGAGAAATCCACCTTGTAAGGCTTAGCCTGCACGCCGAGCGCACGGCAAGACTGAGCCACGCTCTCAAGCTTATCCATGCTCCTCGCCGCCAGAAGAAGATTCGCCCCCGCCTTAGCGAAACGCGCAGCCAAAGCGGCGCCTATTCCTGAGCTGGCACCTGTGACAAGAACTGTCTTTGACCTGAAATCTATCATTCTACTTCCCAAGTGCTGCCGCTGTGAAGAAGATCATCCACACAGTGTATTTTTGACGTCATCATGACATCCTTGACCTGGTCCCTGACGCCGTCGTCATAAGTTACGTCCTTGACATCGCGGATCACGCCCAGGGCCACAGGAAGCTCCGGTCCCTTCATGTCAGCGAGCATCATGTGAATACCCATATTGTCGCTCTTCGCGTCATGCACCAGGACATCATCGATAGTATATCCGTCCTCGCCTATGGTCACGGCCTTGATACCCATGCCGTCGAGCACAAGACCCTTCTCGTTATTCTTTCCGAAGAGCATCTTCTCTCCATGGCGAAGAATAATCGTTCGATCCGCTTTCACCGCGGGATCGGACAGGCTCTTGTGGGCCCCGTCGTTGAAGATGACGCAGTTAGTCAACATCTCCATGACAGAGCATCCGTCATGAAGAGCCGCCTGGGTCATGATTTCCTCATTGAGTTTAAGCTCCACGTCAAGGCTGGGGGCGAAGAAAGTGCCCTTCGCTCCAAGCACGAGGCTTCCGGGATTGAACGGGTGTTCGACTGTTCCGTAAGGAGAAGTCTTTGTGATAGCTCCGAACTTAGATGTCGGTGAATACTGACCCTTGGTCAATCCGTAGATCTGGTTATTGAACAGAATAACGTTGATATCAATATTTCTCCTGATAGCGTGGATGAAGTGGTTTCCACCGATAGCGAGGGCGTCACCGTCGCCGCATGCCTGCCATACTGTCAAAGTAGGGTTCGCCACCTTGATTCCAGTGGAAATCGCGGTAGCGCGGCCGTGGATGCTGTGGAATCCGTATGTATCCATATAATAAGGAAGACGTGAGGAACATCCGATACCGGACACGATCACGTAACGCTCCTTGACATAGTCCAGAGCCTGGCTGACTCTAGGAAGGGCTCTTTGCAGAGCGGCGAGAACCGCATGGTCTCCGCAACCAGGGCACCAGCGTACCTGCTGGTCGCTCTTGAAATCTTTCGCTGTAAGTGTTGCCATAAGCTAGATCTCCTTCTTTATCGCATCAACCACCTCTGAGACGAGGAATGGCTGTCCTTGCACCTTGTTACAACCCACGAAATTAAATCCAGGGAACTCATTTCTGAGATATGCCATGAATTGTCCTGAGTTAAGCTCGCAGACAAGAATCTTCTCGAATGAGCCCAACACCTCGGCGGTATTCGCAGGAAGCGGCTTAATATAATCAAAATGGGCAAGAGAGACTTCTATTCCCTCGGCGCGGGCCTGCTCCACTGATGAGAGCAAATGACCATAAGTTCCGCCCCAGCCCACGACAAGAAGTTTTCCGCTCGACGCGCCATTTACCTCGAGAGCCGGGATATCCGCCGCTATACGGCGTATCTTCTCCTCTCTCTCGCGTACCATAACTTCATGATTGACAGGGTCTGACGAAAGCACACCGTCATGATTTTTCTCAAGTCCTCCGACTCTATGCTCGAAGCCTCGCTGACCAGGGATCGCCCATTTAGGGACGAGGGTCTGAGGATCGCGCTCGAAAGGTTTGAACTTTCCGTCAGGGCCCAGAGTAGTGGCGTATGGAGGTTTGATCTCAGGATAATCCTTCATCGCAGGAATTTTCCAAGGCTCGGATCCGTTGCCGAGGAATCCCTCAGACATGAGAATGACAGGGGTCATGTGCTCAAGAGCGATCTTCGCGGCATTGAAGGCGGCGTCGAAGCAATGAGCAGGCGAATGCGCGGCCACGATAGCGACAGGGCACTCTCCGTTTCGGCCATAGAGGGCCTGGCTGAGGTCTGTCTGCTCAGTCTTAGTAGGGATACCGGTGGAAGGGCCCGCTCTCTGGACATCCACGACCACAAGCGGAAGCTCCGTCATCACAGCGAGACCCAAAGCCTCTGACTTAAGAGAGAGACCAGGGCCGGAGGTCGTAGTCACGGCGAGGTTTCCGGCGAAAGATGCGCCGATAGCCGTACAGATACCCGCTATCTCGTCCTCCGCCTGGAGAGTCTTCGCTCCGAGGCTCTTATGAATGGCGAGTTCCTCGAGTATTCCCGTAGCGGGGGTGATAGGGTAAGAGCCGCAGAAAAGAGGAAGGCCTGACTTCTCTGAAGCGGCGAGCAATCCCCATGCTGTAGCCTGGTTTCCGTTTATATTTCTATAGGTACCCTTCTCCTTGACTGCAGGCTCCACGACGTATGTATTCGGGATAGCCTGGATATTTGCGGCGTAATTGAAACCGTCATTAAGGACTTTCTTGTTAGGGGCGATCACCTCAGGATGTTTCTTGGAGAACTTTCTCTCAAGATAAGCGAAGATGTACTCCATAGGACGGCTGTAAATGTAGCATGCCATTCCAAGGGTGAACATGTTCTTACACTTAAGGATGGCCTTGGCATCAAGACCGCTGTCCTTAAGACTCTCCTGGGTAAGGGTCGTGATAGGAGCGACGATGATGGCTCTGTCCTCGACATGAAGCTCCTCGAAAGGATTCTCTGTCTTGAAACCCGCCTTGGTCATGCCCTCCGCGGTGAAGGAGTCCTCGTCCACGAGAATCATGGCCGTGCTCTTGCACCACTTGGCGTTCGCCTTCAGGGCTGCAGGATTCATCGCTACCAGAAGGTCGCAATAATCTCCTGGAGTATTGACCTTCTCACTTCCGATATGTACCTGAAAACCGGACACACCAGATACTGTTCCGTGAGGAGCGCGGATCTCAGCCGGGTAGTCCGGGAATGTTGACAGGCCGTTTCCGTATATGGCGG
>JAKSJJ010000122.1 GCA_024398335.1 Bacteroidales bacterium
GACCTTTACCTCTTATGCTCAAGTGTTACTCTGGCCCAGGCGCAGCGGCCTCCGCTAGGGGGCTGCTTCTTGCTGACTCTGCCGCTGAACTCGGGGAATTGAGGGAGTTGCTCGCTGATGGCGCGGACGATACGCCCCGCCACATGCTCGATCAGATCCGAATCGACATCCATCACGTCCTTGACTATCTGATACACAAGGCCATAGTCCACAGTGTCCTCAAGGCGGTCGCTCTGGCTAGGGTCGCCCGGGAGAGCGGCGGCTTCCAGAACACCTTTGAAATCAACTAGAAAGGTATTGCCGTCCCTTTTCTCGTTATAGAAACATCCGTGGAAGGCGTGGAACTCCATGCCCTCAAGTTCGATGATTATCTGCTTACTCATTGTTCTTCTTCGCTTTCTATGGTGAGGGTGTCGTAGGCCACGTGATAGGTCGGATTATATGCCTGCAACTCAGCCTCCAACTCCTTATGACAAGGCAGCAGGTGGGAGATGTGGGTCAAATATGAACTCTTCGCCCCGACCTTGTCGAAAAACTCCAGGGCTTCCGGCAGGGAGAGGTGGGAGTGGTGAGGCTCTCTCTTTACGCAGTTGACTGTCACGACATCGAGCCCTTTCAATAGGTCAAGAGACTGCTGGTCAATAAGATTGATGTCCGTGATATAGGCGATTTTCCCGAAGCGGTAGCCGAGCACGGAGAGCTTCTTCTCCTTGTGGTGCCATGCCTGGATAGGGATAATCTCCACAGGGGGACACTCCTCCAGTGGAGCGGGAGGGAGGTGACGGAAGCCGAAGCCGGACTCCCAGACAAGGGTCTCCTCACATTTATTCGAGCGTACAAAGAAAGGTTTGGCGCCATTCTCGTCGCCGACACCTCCGCCTATGCGGTTGACGTGAATCTCCGGGGCGCCGGGGTATAGTACGCCGTCAGCGGGGAAGGCGTAGGCATACTCTCTCTTGAGCGATTCCTTGACATAGTCCTGGCACCAGATATTAATAGGCTTACTCTCCAGAAGATTGAACGAGCGCACGTCGTCAATACCTCCGGTGTGGTCTTTATGATTGTGCGTCAATAAGATACAGTCAAGATGAGTCACCTTCGATCGGAGCATCTGCGCCCTGAAATCAGGTCCGGCGTCAATCAGAATGCTAAGTCCCTTGTACTCCACCAAGACGCTGGCCCGCAGACGATCGTCGTGGGGGTCTGAGCTAGTGCATACCGGGCAGGTACATCCTATCAAAGGCACGCCCTGGGATGTGCCTGTTCCTAAAAATGTGAGTTTTGTCTTTCCCATATCAGATGGTCATCTCTGTTATCTTTCCCACGAGGGATTCATCATATTTTCGGGACACCTGGATATAATTCTCAGTGTATCCCATCATCATGCCCTTCTTGCACGCGCTCTCGAAAAGCACCTTGCACTTGATACCCTTATTAGACTGCTCGAAATCGTCATGCAGCCTCGCACAAAGGCTCTCCAGCGCCGCGACCCTGTCTGTCTTCACGCCGTCCTGCACCTGGTCCTTTCTCGCCGCAGCGGGTGTGCCCGGCCTTCGGGAATAAGGAAAGACATGGATGAAAGCGGGTTTTACCCTCTCCTCGAGGAATCTGTACGTCTGCTGGAAAAGCTCATCGCTTTCGCCAGGGAAACCGACAATCACGTCAATGCCGAAGAAAACCTTAGGTTTGCCCGGGCCCTCCATGCGGGAGCGGATGTAGTCAATCTTGCGGGCGAAGTATTCCGTGTCATACTTTCTGCCCATCTGAGAGAGGATCTCGTCGCTGCCGGACTGGAGAGGAATGTGGAAGTGAGGCAGGAACTTGGTGCCTTCGGTGGCGATCCAGTCTACCATTTCCTCTGTCAGAAGGTTGGGCTCGATGGAAGAAATCCTGTAACGCTCGATGCCTTCAACTTTCTGAAGCTGCTGGATAAGCTCGAAGAATGTCTCTCCGGTGGATTTGCCGAAATCGCCGGTATTCACCCCTGAGAGCACGATCTCGGTGTATCCCATCGCGGCGATTTCTTCCGCCTGACGCACGATTTGCGCGATAGGGGCGTTACGGCTCTCGCCTCTGGCGTATGGCACCGTACAGTAGCTGCAGAAGTTATTGCAGCCGTCCTGGACCTTGAGGAAAGAACGTGTCCTTTCACCGCTGCTGTGGGCCTGGAAAAATTCTCCCGCCGCCCCCTGGCATGCGCTGGCCTTCACCTCCGCGCCTTCGCTGTTGAAATGCTGCCATATCGTGTCCACGACAAGCCCTTTCTGATTCGCCCCGAACACGGCCGCCACGCCGTCCAACGCCTCGATCTCCGCTCTTTTAAGCTGCGCGTAACAACCCGTCACGAAAATCGGCGCGTCTGGGCAGAGACGGTGCAGCTTGCGTATCGCGCTTCTGCACTTGCTGTCCGAACGCTCTGTCACGGAACAGGTGTTCACAAGGAAGGCCTCGGCCTTTCCTGATGTCCACGAGACGGCCTCGCAGCCTTTCTCGAGAAGATGACGCTCGTATGTTGAAGTCTCGGCGTAATTGAGCTTACAGCCCAGAGTCACAAATGCTATTCTCATTTTATCACAATCACTTTATTGCCCTCCTGACGGGCTTTTTCCTGCGCCTGCTGATCCAGGGCCTCCTTTTTCTTCTTTCCGGCGAACATGTACTTGAAGAACTCCTCGAAGGTGTTGAACTCTCGTTGGTATGTGATACCGACTCCGTTTCTCTGAGAGTTGTCAAGGTAGTTCGTGTACTGGTCCGCTGAATGGGAGAAGAGGTTCAGGCGTACCGCTCCCGAGCGGTCGAGTTTGATTTCTATCTCTATATCTCCGGCGACATTGGATCCTCCGTTATTGTACTGGCGGTTTCCGATGTTTCCGTTGATGATTATTCGGTTATTGAAGAGCTGGGTCGTCAGCGCCACGTCGAAGATGTCTCGTCCTCGCTCGTTAGGCTGATAACTTAGACCGAGGTCCAGCGGGATGTCCAGCTTCCGGAATATATTGTTAATCTGGTTAGCCATGATCTCGGACACGTTCGAGAACACCTGGTTAGTGTTGTTGAAGATACCCGACTGCTCGTCCGGCAGGAAGTTATTCGTGATCAACAGAGCCAGGAACTGTTTCTGGACTTTGTCGTCTGTACTCAGGGCGTTCTCGACCTTGGATTTAGTCGACGGCTCGAGGTCAGGGATGTTCACGCGGAACTTGAGCTTAGGGTTGCTGAGCTTGTCGGTGATGTTGATCGTACATTCGACAGGCCTGCGGGTATTGACCGAGGTCGTATCGGAGATGAGCTTGGCTATGGACGTCTTTGTCTTGTAGATGGCGTTAATGCCGAGTTCTATGTCTTTTACCGCTCCGTTAAACTTCAGGGTAGAGCCTTCGCTGATTGTGAACTCACGTTTAGCCAGCCCCATAGCTGAGAAGTGGTACAGTCCGCTTTGGATTGTATAGTCACCCTTGAGGTTGAAGATGTTTCTGCTTGGGCGCACGTCGATGTCAATGGTGCCTTCGCCTCGCCCGGAGAGATAGTTGCCCGTGGCCTTGTCCACCTCCAGGAATGCCTCCACGTCAGGAGTAGCGTCCACTTTGAGTTTGACAGTGAGCTCGTTAGATGTCTTTTTCTTTTGTTTGTCATGGAGCTTGCTCATCATCAGGTCGTATT
Organism: Bacteroidales bacterium; assembly: GCA_024398335.1. GTDB lineage: Bacteria > Bacteroidota > Bacteroidia > Bacteroidales > UBA932 > Cryptobacteroides. Next base: position 3,661 of record JAKSJJ010000122.1, read on the forward strand.
GGTCGACCTCTGTGACGACCTCAGGCTCCTTGAACTTCAGCAGGTTGGTGGTCTTGGAGTTGGCCAGCGAACTTGTAGGGATATGCAAGTCTCCGTGGCGAGTGGTTTTCGCGTTGACAGCGATGGCGATGGCGTTCAACGGTCCTGTAAGAGACACATCCCCGCTTCCGTAAATGTTGCCATAGAATCCGTTATTGTCCTTCTCCGGTAAGTTGGCGAGTTCCATGTCCTTGACTTTTATGCCAAGGTCGAGGCGTATGTTCTTGAAATTCTCGTAGGTCACGGCTCCTTTCAGCTTGCCAGTGCCCACATGGGCGTCCTTGACCGCCACGTCATCGAAATACATGCCTGTCTGGTCAACTTTGAACGGACCGTTGACCGTGTAAGGGACATGGGTGTAGTCGATTGTGAGTTTCGTGTCCTCGAACCTCGCCCCCTTAGAATTGACGACAAGGTTATCTAGTGGACCTTCAGCGTGGATCAGGCCTGAAGCGTAGCCGTCCACATCGCTGAATACTCCGGCGAATAGGTTCTTTATAACGCCGAGATTGAATTTGCTTAAGTCCACGTCGGCCTCGATCCTTTTTGTCGAAGGTGTGAAGTTTCCTTCCGCCCTGAAGGTCTTTTCCGCGCTGTAATAGTTGTCTAGAAGCACATCAAAGCGGTTGAATTCCTCATTCCAGGTACTTTGTGCGAGCACTGTTCCAAGCGAGGTGCCGGATATGGATGTGGAGCGGCTTGTGAAATCGAAAAGGAATCCTTTCTGCTCTCCCGCTGAGGTCACACTGGCGTTTCCGGAAAGACTTCCTTTGATATCGAAGTCTTTCTTCATCAAGGAGTTGAGTATTGAGAGGTCGAATTTCTCGGCGGTGACAAGCAGAGTATCCGTCTGATGAGCGGCGAGCGCTCCGTCGATTGTCACTCTCTGCTCTGAGCTTGTCATGTTGAAGTTATCGACATTGATGTTTTTCCCGCAAATGCCTATCTGGCTGCGATGAATGTCCCATGGTGTGCCCAGGAAGGTGAATTTTGAAGGTATGAGCGACACGTCGAATGCGACCTTGTTCTCACTTGCCCTGCGTACAAGTCCGCGGGCTGCGATGTATCCTTCATTTATCATAGCGTCGGACTCATCGGCTGTACATGCGTAGAAGAGCCTCAGGCTGTCGTTATTGGCCATAGCCCAGAGAGAGTCCCTCTGGAATTTAAGAGAAGCCACGCTGATTTCTCCCGCCTTGATAAGACCTCGGAGTCTGTCATTGACGTTGTCCATCTTTATCTCTACGTCCTTCAAGTATTTCTCTTTCAGGGCGATACGTTTTGATTTAAGATTGCCCGTGACTCCTCCCTTCGAGTCTATGCTTACGGTGAGATTGGTGTTGTTGTCCACGTAAAGGCCCGGCTTGAAGAAGGCGGTCACATTCTCGGTGTTGACGCACTTGAGGGTCAGATTGTAGGTGTTCTCGGACCATTTGTGCTCATTTTCCTTGAACATCGAAGGGATCTCCCTCTTGACGGTCAAGCTCAGAAGGTCGGCGAAGAACTCAGTGATCGAACCGGTTCCGGTGAAGGCGGCCTTGGCGAAGGATGAGTTGAGGTTGATCCTATAGTCATTGTCTGAGGAGCGTGAGGTGATGGTCACATCTCCGACGTTGAGTCTGTCGCCGTCTGTCTGCAGGCGGACGTTCGAAAGGCTGATGCCGCCTCGCAGCTCGCCGTTTCCTGAGTGGATGAAGTCCGCGGTGGCCTGGAGGCTGACGTTTGAATCCTCGCGGCTGTCAAAGTTCAGCGCGTG
>JAKSJJ010000123.1 GCA_024398335.1 Bacteroidales bacterium
GCCTGTCTGTGAGATGATAGCGGTATTTATTCCGACGAGTTCTCCCGCCTTGTTCACGAGGGCTCCGCCGCTGTTTCCAGGGTTGACCGCGGCGTCTGTCTGAATAAATGACTCGATTTTGAATTCGCCTGAATAATTAGGCATTGAACGGCCTTTGGCGCTTACGATGCCGGCGGTGATAGTCGAGCGCAGGTCGTACGGGCTGCCGATGGCGATGACCCATTCCCCCAGACGAAGGGCGTCAGAGTCTCCCATAGGAAGAGCCTTCAAGCCGCTCGCCTCTATTTTAATAAGGGCGACGTCCGTAGCGGGATCTGTTCCGACAAGTTTAGCCTCATAGGTCTGGTTGTCGTTGAGAGTGACCTCTATCTTGCTCGCCTTGTCGATGACATGGTTATTCGTGACGATGTATCCATCCTCGCTGATGATGACTCCCGAACCGCTTCCCTGACGCTCTCTTTGCTGCGGAGCGCCCTCAAAGCCGAAAAAGAAGTCGAAAATCGAATTCGGCATCGCTGCCACCTGGTCAGTCACTGTCACTTTGACATATACGACAGCGTCGACCGCGCTTTCCGCGGCATATGTGAAATCAGGATAATCCGAAAGTGCCAGATTGACAGTGCGAGGCGTACCGTTCTCATCGACAACTGTAGTAATGGCGTTTTCATTGTTCGCAGGGACGTTCTTGGCCACAGCGAAAGCCGTAACTCCTGCTATGCAGGCGCATACGACCACTAGCAATATGTTCTTCTTCATATAAAAGTTTTTAGTCTGACACAGATGCGCTCAAATTATATGCCAAAATATTTTATATTTTTTCCATAAAGTTTCCTATATTTGTATGTTTGACGTTAAGTCAGACGCGAACCGATCAAAAACAAATAAAAATATATAAATACGAAACTCGTCATATCAAGCTCAGAACTCCTCAAAGGAACCATGGCAGTAGTGAAGGCTATCCCTTCAAAGCCAGTTGACGCAATCCTCGAGAACTTCCTTTTCGACCTCGTAGGCAGCCGCCTCGAGATCACCGCCTCTGACTCAGAGCTCACCCTCAAGACATCTCTTGACGTCGAGGGCCAGACCGAAGACGGAAGAATCGCCGTTCCCGCAAAACACCTCATCGACCTTCTCAAGGAACTTCCTGACCAGCCTCTTACAATCAAGACTGTAAACGACAACGCCATCGAGTGTCACTGGGCAGGCGGACAATCAACCCTTCCTTATTTCCCTGCAGAGGACTATCCTGAGATCATCACCACAGACGAGACCGCGGTAAAGGTCACCTTCCCCGCACAGGCTCTCGTAGAGGGTATCTCAAGCACCATCTACGCGACTGCTGACGACGAGATCCGCCCTACCATGAACGGCATCTTCTTCGACATCGACACTGAGTCAACTACGCTTGTAGCTTCTGACGACCACAAGCTCATCTGCTACACCACCTCAGACGTGGAGTCCGCCCAGAAGGCCTCTTTCATCCTTCACAAGAAACCGGCCGCTGTCCTTAAGTCTATCGTAGGAAAGGACGTGGAGACCGTCGAGATCAGCTTTGACAGCAAGAACGTCGTGTTCAGTTTCGCCGGGACATTGGTAATCTGCCGCCAGATTGTGGGAAGATATCCTAAATACCGCGAGGTCATCCCTCAGAACAACGCCAACACGCTCAAGATCGACCGCGTGATGTTCCTCAACACAGTGCGCCGTATCGCCGTATGCTCAAACAAGGCTTCCAACCAGATCAAATTCGACCTCAGGGAGAACTCACTCGAGATTTCCGCACAGGACCTCGGATTCTCTCTGGCCGCATACGAGAAAGTCGCCTGCCAGTATGACGGTGACGAGCTCACTATCGGATTCAAGTCAACCTTCCTTATCGAGATACTCAACAACATGACTTGCGGAGAACTCGTGATGAAGTTCGCCGACAGCAAGAGAGCGGCTCTTATCGTACCTGCCGAGGACGAGGCTGAAAGCGAGAAGCTCTGCGGCATCATCATGCCTATCATGTTCTCATAAAGAATCAGCATGGATCTCAAGTTAAACAGGCCCCTGGTCTTTTTCGACATAGAGAGCACAGGTCTGAACATAGTCTCTGACGCCATCGTCGAGCTCAGTTTCGTCAAGGTTTTTCCTGACGGGGAGCAGAGAGTGAAGACATGGAGAATGTGTCCGTGGGATTACCAGAATAACTGCCAGCTGCCGATGAATCCGGCAGCTCAGGCAGTCAACGGCATCAGTGACGAGGACGTAAAGGACGAAAAGAAGTTCTACGAGCTGTTCGGCGAAATCATAAGCTGGCTCAGCGACGCGGACCTCGCAGGTTATAATTCCGCGAAATTCGACCTTCCTATGCTAGCCGAGGAAATCGAGAGAGCACGCAGGTTCAAAGGACTCGACCCAGGTATCGATCTTCACAAAAAGAAGATGATCGATGTACAGGTCATATTCCATAAGATGGAGCCTCGCAACCTCAAGGCCGCGCACAGGTTTTATGTAGGTTGTGACTTCGAGAACGCCCATGCCGCTGAGGCTGACACGCTCGCGACATACGCCGTGCTCAAAGGCCAGCTGAACATGTACACCGAGGAGCAGATAAAGAACGATGTCGAATGGCTCGACAAGTTCACCCGTCAGCAGAACGTGGTTGATTATGCCGGAAGACTCGTGCTCAACGACAAAGGCGAGCCTTGCGTAAAGTTCGGAAAGCACAAAGGGAAGACCGCGCGTGAGGTTTATATGAGCGAGCCTTCATACTTCGCATGGATAGACAACGGGGACTTCACCCTCGACACAAAACAGCAGTTCGCCGCTCTGAAAGCCCAGTATGACGCAGAGAAAAAGCAGATGCGCTCACGTCCTCTTTCAGACAAGCAGACAATGGACGCCGCCCAGCAGCTGAAGAACCATTTCGGCAGCAACGGCAAGCTCTTCTAGTCTAGAGATATAATGAATATTGTAGTCGTAGATAATCTCGACAGGGTATATTGTCGTCCCGACACGACCTTGGAGCGTGAGGATAAGCCTCTATTCGTTCCGGATTCGGTCGGGGCGTACATGTATGCTCCTGTGATATTCCTCAAAGTCTCGAAGGCGGGAAAATGCGTCGGCGAGAAATTCGCCCCCCGATACTACGAGTCTATAGGCTGGGGCCTCCTTTTATATGACGCCTCCCTCCTGGACCAGGGCCTGGCCTTCGCCTCATGCGAGGACCGTCTTTCCATACTCCCCGGTCCTCTTTACACAAAACATACGCTCGAGTCCCCGGATAATACCTTCGAGCTAAGAAAAGACGGTGAAATAATATACAGCGCTAAAGCCTCCGACATCGAGAGCGGCCGTCTTGAAAAAGCGCTCAGCAGCGCCTCGCAGAGAGTCTCCCTGCGCATCGGAGACTACCTCGCTGTCGAGCTCGCCCCCCTGGAACGCCTTGCCGGCAAAGAAGAAAAGGAGATCACCCTCAGCGGCAGCTGGTGCGGCAATCCCCTCTTTGATTTCCCAGTAATATTTTAGAGCCTAAATAACTCCGCTTCCTATCATCTCGTCGTCCGGAGCATACCAGACGGCGAACTGGCCTGCCGTGATGCCACGCTGCGGGCAGTCAAAGAGTATGTACAGACCGCTCTCGCGGCGAATCAGGAAAGCGTCCTGCAGAGGCTGGCGATAACGGATCCTTACTCTGTAGCGGCGAGTCTCCCCTACTTTCATCTCCAAGTCGGGACGTATCCAATGTATCTCCTCAGGAGCGACCCTCAGACAACTGCGGCTGAGTCCCTTGTGACGATGACCTTCACCTACATATATTATATTATTAGGTATATCTGTAGAGATGACGAAGATCGAATCCTGATGGCCGCCGATATTAAGACCCTTGCGCTGACCTATGGTATAGAACTGCGCTCCGTCGTGACGACCCACTATTTTTCCGTACGGATTCTCCTTGTAACGAGTCTTCTTAATGTGTTTCTTGCCGCTACGGTAGGTCTCGGTCTCGAACTTTATGTCCTCGTAGGTAAGCGGAGTCGAGAGCCTCTGCCACTGCTCGTCAGAAAGTGAAGCGAACTTTTCCGGATCATATGCATTAGGCGTCCCTGAAGACGTACCCGAGGCCTTATCCTCGGAAATGTACCCCGTGAGCATATCTAGAGAAGCCCCGTCCTTAAGGATTGAGCCCAAGGTGTCCTCCACGAATTTATATTGCTCGCAATCAGAATAGAAGGCGTCATAGACCTCCACGACATCACCTTCCACGCTCTTGAGTTTCTGCTGAAGGAAGGTCGGAAGATCGACCTTTCCGACAAAGCATATGCCCTGGGAGTCTTTCTTATCCGCCGAAGGAAGATCCGCCTCATGGGCAAGTTCCCTGACCTTCGGCTTGATGATATCTCCTATAGGGAAAAGAGCCTTTGAGAGCTGCTCCTGCGTCAACTGACATAGGAAATAGCTCTGGTCTTTATTCGGATCCGTACCTTCGAGGATGCGGTATATCTTCTGTCCGTCAGGACCCGGGATCTCATCTTTACGGCAATAATGACCGGTCGCGACCATGTCCGCCCCGAGCTTCTGAGCCACCTTCAAGAAGGCGTCGAACTTTATCTCCCTGTTGCAGAGAACATCAGGGTTAGGGGTGCGGCCCTTCGAGTATTCATCGAACATGTAGTCTACGACTCTTGCCCTATACTCCTTGCTCAGATCCACGAAATAGAAAGGGATGCCTATCTTGCGGGCGACCATCTCCGCCACGAAACGGTCCTCCTCCCACTCGCAGTCACCGTGCAGAGTACCGGTCAAGTCATGCCAATTCTGCATGAAAAGCCCGAAGACATCATAGCCTTGCTGCTTCAGAAGAAGAGCCGCGACACTGGAGTCAACTCCACCGGAAAGACCAATACAGACCTTCATGTTTGCTTTTAAAGATAATTGTTATTAAATTTGCTTGTGCTTCAAGCACTATGCAAAGATAATCATATTATGACAAACAAAGAATTGAAAATCGCCTATACCGAGTACTCTAAGCTGGAGGAACTCGACGAGCAGGACAAAGCTCTGGCCCTTGAGGCCATCGGGGCGATGGACGTCGCATACGCGCCATACTCTAAATTCAATGTAGGAGCAGCCGTCAGGATGAGCGACGGAAGAGTCTTCACAGGAGCCAACCAGGAGAACGCGGCATATCCTTCAGGTCTTTGCGCCGAGCGCACCGCAATGTTCTACGCGCATGCTCACAGGCAGGGAGCGGATCTTGTCAGCGTCGCTGTGGCCGCGAGCCAAGGTGGTGTGCTCTGCGACTCACCGGCGACTCCATGCGGAGACTGCCGTCAGGTCATGGCGGAGTTCCAGACAGAGAGCGGGAAGCCTATGAGCGTGATTCTCGTGGGCGGGAAGAAGATATGGAAATTTGAAAG
>JAKSJJ010000124.1 GCA_024398335.1 Bacteroidales bacterium
CTTTTGCCGAGGTTATATGGCTTAATAATGTATGCGTCCTTGTTCTCGAGGGCATCCTTCCATCGCCAGACGTTCGCCAAAGCATGAGCGTCAGAGGAAGCGTCCTCCCCAGAGCAAGCGTCAGCGCCAGGATAGACGAAGGTCTCGATCGTGTGCGAGCGAAGAAAGGCCGTCTCTTCAGGAGTCAGGCACGCGGAGCTGAACTCATCGATGAAGATAAGGCGAAGGAAGCGTTTGTCATGGGCGAGAAGTATGGTGCGGAAGTCATTGACCATATCAGCGTCGACCATAGCCTTGAGCGTATCCATGGAATAGCTCATCAGATCGTCCTGATTCAGAGCGCTGATGACAAAAGCATTTTGACGCCAAAGAGCGGAGCAAGGCTCGACTTGGTCAGCCTCCAGGACGGTGGTCTTATGGCCGAACACATCCCAGAACTTACTGTACATCGCTATCTCATTGGTCTTATCCGAACTCTTCAGCACAACGATGTCACGCCCGGCAGGGACATAATCCTTCATGTACTCCAAAAGATCGTCATAGACGCACTCATTGACTTCCGAAGGAAAAGCCTCCATGAACTTATCCGCCGCGTAAAAAGCGGGATAACCGTGCCAGATACCATGTCCGAAAAAGCGGCAGGTAATCTCGACAAGGAGCAGGTCGCCCCTCTCAGAGACTATGTAATCCGGCCTATACGCTCCCGCCTTGAACGGTTTACGAGACTGATAGTCAAGTATTTCCATCTCCTTTTCAGAAAGCGGCATATACTTGTCCACGTAATCCCTGTAATGCTCAGCCAGATGGCATATACACTTATAAAGCAGCGCATGCATACGCCTAAGCTCATCCCTCCTCCCAAGAGTGATGAGCAAAGGCTTGGGGTGATACCACCTCAGGAAATAATCCGTTTTCTCGGAAAAGAGACTATATACAAGGTCTCTATTTCTCATCCCTGAAAAGCTTGCTCTGGTAACCCAGACACTGGAAACCGTTAGCGTTGATGATAGGAATCATGCTTGAAGGAATCTGGAGCTGCTTACGAACCCAGAAGCAAATGCTCGTCGTCATGCCTATTGTCTGAGTGTAGTTCATGAGCCTCTGGATATTGCCTGTAGAAAGAGCCCTGTTCGGAGCCGTACGGCCGCGCTGCTTACGATGGTCAGCGTTAGAAGGCATGATATAATCCATGTAAAGATCCCTTTCCATGCCCTTGTCGAAATGGCCCAGAATCTGTCCGAGCATAGCGAGATTCTCCATGCAAGCGGTCAGGAACTCAGGCTTATAATTGACGATTCCGGCGTCTTTGAGCATGTCAAAGAATTCCTTTATATGCTCGTCGGTAAGATACGGAGTCACAATAGGTTGAACAAGAGCGGAGTTAGCCTGGATTCCGTTCTCCTGGCAAAGGCGTACAGCGCCCAGACGCTCCTGGATAGGAGCAGCGAAAGGCTCGAGAATATCCCTGAAAGCAGTAGGCATGATAGAGACTGATGTGTTGAACTGCATCTTGTCCTTGAGCTTCACGAAAAGATCAAGGATAGTCTCGCCTTCATACTCATACATCAAATCCTTCACGCCGGCCTTTGAAGCGATGAAAAGACGGGCGTTAGAGTCAGGATACTTCTCGAAATGAGCGATGAATTCCTTAAGGATACGATGTGCTATACCTGTCTGGAGAGTAGGCTCCTGGAGCGCCTCTGTCTTAGGCGAGAAATAGTAATAATGGTTCCAGTTCTTACCCCTGCTGATCTCGACGATTTTAGCCTCGATCTCTTTTTTCTTCTGCGGAGCTTCCTCGATAGCGGTCGCCAATTCCTGAAGCAGGCGGTTGCGCTCGACGATGTCCTCTCTTGTCACCTCTCTCCATGGAGTGCCGTTCATCTCCTCAAGAAGCTTGCGCACATAAAGATGATAGTTCTCGTAGGCGATGATCTTCTGCTCATGGACTCCGTCAGTCACAAGACAATACTGACATCCGACATTACATCCCTTGACAGGGTTCACCTCAAAGGTGAGGGTAGGACAACGGCCGGTGTAATTATGAATCTCGGTCTGGATACCGTCTGGGTCACAATCCTCGATGTAGAGGGTGGATACAGGGATGACCGTGTGGTTCTCGAGACGACGGATGAAGGCCTCAGAGCCGCGGACAAGGCCGGCGAGAGTCTCCTGCGAAGGCTCGATGGTCACGCCGAGATTCTTAAGATATTCAGCGTCAACAATAGCGGGTTTGAAGCCCTCAAGGTTATAGACACTTGTCTGGTGAGAGTACAAAGTCTCACATGGAACTGGTTTAGACATATTTGATGAATTTAATTATACTTTCAATTTGAGCCTGAGTGAGCTCATGATGGATAGGTAAACACAAAACACTGTCCGACAACATATTAGCCACAGGCAAATTCTCCTTCGAGGCGGAAGGAAGGTCCCGATACGGAGCGAAACTGCTGATAAGAGGATAGAAATAGCGTCTCGCTACAATCCCCTCTTCCCTCAGCTTGAGATAAAGCTCGTCCCTTGAAATTCCATAGGAGGCTTGATCAACGAAAATCGGGAAATATGAATAATTCGTCTTCACGGAATCATCTATCGGCAAAAGGCGCAGACCTTCGACCTCGCCCAGAGCCTCACGATAAAGCTTCGCCACAGCCTCACGCTTCGCGATGGCCTCGTCCACATGCTGAAGATTGAGGATACCCAGCGCGGAGCGTATCTCGTCCATCTTGGAATTGATACCCGGCATACTGACATGAGTCTCATCCTCGAAGCCGAAGTTCTTAAGAAAATCCACCTGGCGCTTTGTCGCCTCATCCTTCATCACGAGCGCTCCCCCTTCGGCCGTGTTGAACACCTTTGTCGCATGGAAAGAAAGGGTTGTCATGTCTCCTTCGGTCAAAATGCTCTTGCCGTCCTTCTCGACAGCGAAGGCATGCGCCCCGTCATAGATTACCTTCAGCCCATGCCTGGAGGCTATCTCCCCTATGGCCTTGGTGTCGCACGGCTGGCCATAGATATGCACAGGAAGTATCGCGGTGGTCTTTTCAGTGATCGCCGCCTCTATCTTCGAAGGGTCCATGTTGCCCGTCAGAGGATCCACATCCACAAAGACAGGGGTCAGATCATTCCACCAAAGGGCATGGCTGGTGGCCACGAAAGAGAACGGGGTCGTAATGACCTCACCCTTTACCTCAAGGGCCTGCAGCGAGGTGAGAAGAGGCAGAGTGCCGTTAGTGAAAAGGGAAATGTATGGAACCTTGAGATACTCAGCCAGAGAGCGTTCCAGACGCTCATGGAAAGACCCCATGTTGGTGATCCAACGTGAGTCCCATATCTGGCGCAGCATCTGCTCGAAATCTTCCAGTGGAGGAAGAAGCGGCGAGGTCACATAGATTTTATCCCTATCGGTCATAAAAAACTTGCAGGTTCCTTAATAGAACCAACAAATTTAGAAATTTTCAACAATATCAGCAATAAACAGAACGATTAAAGAGCTCTCAGCATCGGAAGAGTCAGCTCAGTGAAATTCTTCACGACAAGATGAGCACCGGCGTCAATGAGCTTGCGAGGGTCATTCCAGTTGGCGATGCCGACAACCTTGCAGCCGGCACGAAGGCCCGCCTCCACGCCAGCTGTAGCGTCCTCGAAGACGATGCACTCAGAAGGGTCACAATCAATCCTTGAGCAGCATTTCAAATAGACGTCAGGATCAGGCTTACCTATCTTCACATCCTCCATGCAAAGCCAGTCGCTCATGAACTTGCGAGCACCGAGGACATCAAGATGGAACTCCACGTTCTGGCGAGGTGCCGATGAACCCACACAACATTTCATACCCTCCGAAACCGCCTGCTCAAGCAGTTGCAAAAGACCGTCAACCGGCTTGATGACATCCTTGAACGTCTCGCGGTAAATCATCTCCTTCTCATCGGAAAGCGCCACCCAGCCATATTTCTCGCACTCCCGCGGAATATAATGCTTGAGTATATCCTCGTTACGGCGGGCGAACCACTCCTCGCTGAAGGGCTCCTTACAGCCGTGCCGCTCGAAGAATAAGCGAAAGGCTTCGATATGGAGGGCGGAGTTGTCCACCATAGTTCCGTCCATATCGAAGATTAGACCTTTAACCATATTCAATTCTGATTTATCTGTTCTTGCTTACATACGCGTCAATAGCGGCTACCGCGGCGACGTTCAATATCTCACGCACCGAGCAGTCGAAATCGACAAAGTGTATAGGTTTGTTAAGACCCATCTGTACAGGACCGATAATCTCCGTCTCAGGCTCGAGGCACTGAAGAAGCTTATACGAAGAACGCGCGCTTGTAAGGTTAGGGAAAACAAGGGTGTTCACATTCTTGCCGCAAAGCTTACTGAACGGCCATTTGCTGTCGCGGAGTTCCTTGTTAAGAGCATAACCGATCTGCATCTCTCCGTCAACGCACATGTCAGGACAAGTCTGGTGGAGTCTCTTGACGGCTTCATGCACCTTAACAGAACCGGCGGTAGTGTCGCTACCGAAGTTAGAGTAGCTGATAAGCGCGACGTTCGGCTCCTCGTTGAAGAAACGCACTGTGCTGTCAGCGAGCTTCGCGAGCTCCACGAGCTGATCGGTATCCGGATCGTTATTGATAAGGGTATCAGCAAGATAGAGCGTACCATTTTTAGTATTGATAAGGTTCATGGTACCGAAGGTCGTGAAGCCTTCCTTGATGCCGATTACCTCCTTCGCGACCTTGACGGTGTTGCTGTATCTGGTGTAAAGTCCTGTGATGAAAGCGTCAGCGTCACCTGTCTCGACCATCATCATGCCGAAGTAGTTACGCTCGAACATCTTATCGTTCGCTTCCTGGAAAGTATAACCTTCCCTGCAGCGTTTGTCAGCGAGGATGTGCGCATATTTCTCACGCCTGCTACGCTCTCTGTCGTGACGCAGATTCACTATCTCTATGCCCTCGATGCTAAGATCAAGGCTATGAGCCAATTTCGCTATCATCTCCTCGTTACCCAGAAGGATAGGCTGGCATATGCCCTCCTCCTTCGCTGCGACCGCAGCCTTAAGCATAGTAGGATGGATACCCTCCGCGAATACCACCCTCTGCTGATGAGCTCTGGCTGAATCATAAAGGGTCTGGGTGAGTTTTGTCTCCTGGCCGAGAAGCTGGCGAAGATGCTTACGGTATGCCTCCCAATCCTCGATCTGAGCACGGGCCACGCCTGTCTCCATAGCGGCCTTAGCCACAGCGATGCTGACCTCGGTGATAAGCCTAGGGTCAATCGGCTTAGGGATGAAATAGTCACGGCCAAATGTAAGATTATCAACCTTATAGACATTGTTCACGACTTCCGGCACAGGCATCTTGGCGATGGC
>JAKSJJ010000125.1 GCA_024398335.1 Bacteroidales bacterium
TGTACGGCGATCGCGCCAGGGTTCTCTTTCAGCATGGCGTCAATATCGAACTCTGGCATCTGGACGACAGGCCGCTTGATGACGACAGGGGCTCCCGCCTTCTCCTTTTTCTGCTCGAGGTCCGCGTTGAAGCGCTCTTTAGCCACGCCGCTCTTGTAGTCGCGGTACTGTCTTTCGTGCATAGCGAACTCAAAGAGCTCCTCCTGGTCCTCTCCTTCGTCCCAGCCCTCTTCCTTCATCATGCGGCGATAGTCCTCCAGAGCGTCAGGATATGCGTCCTGAGGGTTGCCGGTGTAGAATTCGAAGCCTTTCTCTTTCGCGAGGTTCACGATCTCCGGAGCGAGCCTGCCCGGAAGTGTTCCCATCTTGCCCAGGATCATGTTCCATGTGTCCTTGTCGATGTTGCTCCAACGAGGCTTGCCCTGGAGCGTCGCCATCAGGTTGAGAAGGGCTGTGTTCTTGGTGTATTGGCTGAATGGAGTGACAAGAGGAGGGTAGCCAAGGCGTGGCCATACATACTCGACTTCCTGGAAGAGCATGACCATGAGGTTGTCTAGGCTCAATTCTTTCTGGCCCCTGGCGCGAAGTCCGGCGTTTATCGCTCCGTGGACTCCCTGAAGATCCGCCATCATGGATCCCATCATTCCTCCCGGAAGGCCGCAGCCGACAAGAAGCGAGCTCATGTGGGAGTTGTTAGGGTCTATCCAGTATCCGAGGAAATCGTCGATGAACTTCTGGGTCAGGCGCCTTACTTCCATGTAGGCGTTCATGTCAAGGTCTTTCACGAGGAATCCGTCAGCCTTGAGCATTTCCCTTATGGTGATCACGTCAGGGTGTACTTTTCCCCATGAGAGAGGCTCCACGGCCACGTCCAGGACATCGGCTCCCGCACGCGCCACCTCGAGCATCGAGGCGGTGGAGAAACCTGGACCAGTATGACCGTGATATTGGACGAGGATATGCGGATATTTCTTCTTTATCTGGCTGACAAGTTGTCCAAGGAAGGTGGGGCGTCCTACTCCCGCCATGTCTTTCAGGCAAATCTCATCGCAGCCGTATTCGACTACTTTGTCCACTACGCCCATGTAATATTCAATAGTGTGGACAGGGGAGTTCGTGATGGAAAGGGCCACCTGGGACACCATGCCGGCTTTCTTCGCGTACTCTACGGAGAGGCGCAGGTTACGGTGGTCGTTCAGTCCGCAGAATGAGCGAGAGATGTCTGTTCCCTGGGCTTTTTTGACCTTGAACATCAGCTCTCTGACGTCGGCCGGTACAGGATTCATCCTCAATCCGTTAAGACCTCTTTCGAGCATGTGGGTCATGATACCCGCCTTGTGGAAGGGGGCTGTCCACTCTCTTACGGCCTTGTTGGGGTTCTCTCCAAAGAGGAGATTGACCTGTTCGAACGCGCCGCCGTTAGTCTCGACTCTGTCGAAACATCCCATCTGTATGATAGCGGGGGCTACTTCTTTGAGCTGATCCACTCTCGGCACATATCTTCCGGATGACTGCCACATGTCCCTATACACGAGGGAGAACTTTATTTCCTTTGCCATATTCCTGATCTATTGGACTGCAAATATAACGCATAATTCGCAGACATTCCTTTTGCTAAAGTCAACATTTATTGATAATTTTGCAGTTTAATCCGTAGTTTTTGTAAAACGAAATGGCAAAGAAAAAAGACATAAAGTCATATGACACCTACGCCCTTGTAACGGGAGCGGCAGGTGGAATGGGCGCTATTTATTCAGAGCGTCTGGCGCTGATGGGATACAATCTCATCATGGTCGACATAAATGAGGATAGGCTCTCTCAGGCGGCCCAGAACATAAAAGATAAGGTCGTTGACGAGAAATTCAACGTGATTCCTATGGTGCAGGATCTTTCCGTCATGGACGCGGCAGAGTCGATAAAGGCTCGTGCGGACGAGGCCGGAGCAGTGGTCGAGGTCCTCGTAAATAACGCGGGTCTTCTGTTCGCGACAGGAATCGCCGAGACTTCTCCGAAGAGGCTCAAGCTGATGATGATGGTTCATTGCATGACTCCGCTTCTGCTTTGCCGCGAGTTCGTCCCTGGTATGAAGGAAAGACATAACGGATATGTCCTGAATGTATCTTCACTCGCCGCATGGATGGAATGGCCGGCTATCGGAATGTACGGAAACACCCAGCGCTTCGTCAAGGGCTTCTCGAGAAGCCTTCGTTGCGAGTGCAAGGGTACGGGAGTCAGCGTGACCAACGCTTACTTCGGCGCCGTCGATACTCCGCTTATCCCTCTGAAGCCAAGCCTTAAGAAACTGGCGAGGAACCTTACTGTCATGATCAGCCCTGAAAAGGCTGTGGACAAGGCTCTGAAGGCTACTTTCCGCCGCCGCAAGGGCACTCTTCCAGGCCTTCTGAACAAGATTTTCAAGCCTATCCTTGTCATCTTGCCTGATTTCGCTCTCGCATGGGCATACCGCAAGTTCGGACATTATTTCGTAAACATTTAGAATCGCTCTCATGAGAATTTTCAAGACAATATTCGCGTCGCTGGCTGTTCTTGTCGCCCTGGCAGGATGTAAGTCCCAGTATGAGGCTTTGCTTAACAGCAATGACGTGGATGCCAAATACCAGGCGGCGTTCGAGTTCTTCAATGCCGGTAAATACCAGAAAGCCGCGGCTCTTTTCGAGTCTCTGTCTGTGCTTACCAACGGCTCTGAAAGAGACGACACCGTGCGATATTACTGGGGTCTGAGCAACTATAAGTTCAAGGATTACTACACGGCGGAGACCAATTTTGAGAAGTTCGCCGAGGTCTATCCAAGAAGTCCTTTCGCTCCTGAGGCTAAATATCTCAGACTGGACTGTCTCTACAAGGAGACCCTCCGCTATGAGCTCGACCAGACTCCTACGTATAAGGCTCTCAACGTGATGACCGAGTATCTCAGGGAGTTCCCTACGACTCCTTATATCAATGAGTGCGAGGCCATGATGAAGGATCTCAACGAGAGACTGGACAGAAAGGCGTATGAGGCCGCTAAACTCTATTATAAGATGGAGGATTATCTCGCGGCTCATGTGGCATTCGTGAATGTGCTCAAGGATGATTCTGACAATATGTTCAGAGAGGACATTCTCTATTATACGGCGATGTCGTCTTATAAATATGCTTATCTGAGCGTGCCTGCCAAGCAGAAAGAGAGATATCTCCAGTTCGAGGATGACTATCTCAATTTCATCGGCGAGATTCCTCAGTCCGCCTATCGTAAGGAGCTTGACAACCTTTACAAGAGGGCGCAGAAGGCATTGGGTAAATATACCGGTGACATAGAGAAGGTCAAGGAGAGAACTTTCGCTAAGGAACGTAAGATCGCCGAGAAAGCCGTCAAGGCTTCTGCCGAGGCGACCCCTGACCAGGAGACTAAATAAAAAAATGAAACCCCGCTTAAACAGGTTTCGTATAATTAAGTAGAGAAGACAAAATATTAGATATGACAAAGAAAATTCCAACAAACACCCAGACTAGGGATTTGAGCGAGTTCGCCGCTCCTACCGGTAACATCTATGAGACCGTGGTCATCCTCTCAAAGAGGGCCAATCAGCTTGCTGTAGCGGAGAAGAAGGAACTCAACAAGAAGCTCGAGGATTTCAAGAACGACCGTGATACCATGGAGGAGATTCACGAGAACCGTGAGCAGATCGAGATTTCAAAGTATTACGAGCGTCAGCCTAAATCTACACTTGTCGCCATCTCTGAGTTCCAGAATGACGAGATCATGTATAGAATGGCGAAGAAGGAGGAATAATCCTCATGCTGACATCTCTTTTAGTCAAGAATTATGTCCTGATAGACTCTCTGGAGATTGATTTTCCGGAGGGTCTCATCATTATAACGGGACAGACAGGCGCGGGAAAGTCCATTATCCTTGGCGCCTTGTCGCTTGTTCTTGGCTCGAAGGCGGATGCCGGAGCTATTTCTCAGGGAGCGGAGAACTGCGTGGTCGAGGCCCGCTTCAAAGTTGACTCCGAGGATAGTTCCATCAAGGGGATATTCGAGGAAAATGATCTTGATTGGGAAGACGGGGAGATTGTCATAAGGCGAACCGTGGCCCGCTCAGGCCGTTCACGCTGCTTTATAAATGACATACCTGTCACTCTGCCTGTGCTAAGTTCCCTTTCCCCTTTACTTATTGATATCCACTCTCAGCACCAGACACTTCTTTTGTCTGATAAGGTTTTCCAGATGTCTATCCTGGACCGTTTCGCGGGCGACCAGGAGCAGTTGAGGGAAATGGGCGAGTGTTACCGGGAGGTAAATTCAATCAATGCTGAGAGAGAGGCTCTGGACGCCAGGATCGCGGCCGCCCAGAGAGACCGCGACTATAATGAGTCTCAGTGGACGCAGCTGGACAGGGCGAATCTCAAAGACGGAGAGCTCGAGGAACTCGAGGCTGAGCATAAGCTTCTCGCGAACGCGGAGGAGATACAGGAGCTTCTGAGCGCATGTGAGGCTCTCGCGGCCCCAAGTATTGACGGGAATGAGATCAGGATGACGGATTCGATGAAAGAGATGGAGCGCCACCTGGGGAAACTTTCCCGTTTCATCCAGCCATGTTCCGAACTGGTCTCACGCCTGGAGTCATGCCGTCTTGAAATGGAGGATATCGTCTCGGAGATAGACTCCATGAGTCAGGAGAGCGACGCTTCTCCGGAAAGACTCGTAGAGGTAGAGGAGCGTTTGTCGCTTCTTTATTCTCTGATGAAAAAACACGATTGCGATTCTGTCTCCGCCCTTATCGCTGTCAGGGACGCTCTTAGCGAGAACCTCTTTGACAGTACCCAGATGATAGAGCGTAGGGCCGCTTTGGAAAAATCCCTGAACAAGGCTCTCGAAAGGCGTGATAAGGCCTCTAAGAATCTTCATGAGGCGAGACAGAAGGCCTGTGCTCCTTTCGCTGAGCATATCCTTTCTTCGCTTCATTCATTGGAACTGCCTCGCTCTGTATTTGAAGTGTCGCTGGAGCCTTGCTCCGTGTCGGCCTTCGGCGCGGACAGCGTCCGTTTTATGTTCAACGCTACAGGTCATGCGCCTGTGGAGCTCTCAAAATGCGCTTCCGGGGGAGAATTGTCCAGAATCATGCTCTCTCTTAAGGAGATGATGGCGACGCTGGGAGGAATGCCGACAATGGTCTTCGATGAGATTGACACCGGAGTCTCCGGTAGCGTCGCGGACAAGATGGGCTCCATGATATGCTCGATGGGCGAGCGTATGCAGGTGTTCGCCATCACTCATCTTCCGCAGGTCGCCGCGAAGGGAAATGCTCATTATCTTGTCGATAAGACAGAATCTCAGGGCAGGACTATATCCACAATAAAAAGACT
>JAKSJJ010000126.1 GCA_024398335.1 Bacteroidales bacterium
GAAATTGCTATCAGCCATAAATATCGATAAAAATTAAAGCATTGGAATTATGGTTTCCATCTTGATGCCGCGGGAGCCTTTGATAAGGATGGTGGCGTCTGATATGCCCACGATAGAAAGGTATGAGGCCAGCTCCGCGGAGTTCGGGAAGAACATCATTGAAGGATGCTGGAGCGAAGAGTCGTTAAGGACTGATCCGAACTCCTCTCCGACCAGAAACGCCTTATGGAGACTACCCTCCTCTATCATGGAGAGAACTCTCTCCACAACAGCGAGATGCTCCTGAGCGGAATCCGCTCCAAGCTCTCTCATGTCTCCCAGCGCCGCTATCTTGCAGTCGCTGACGATAGAAGAGAAATTATCAAGAGCCACTGCCATAGAAGAAGGATTGGCGTTGTAGGCGTCCACGATTAGGGTATTCTTGGCCGTCTTTGTCATCTGGGAGCGATTATTTGACGGCTCATAAGCCGCTATAGCCTCAACCGCGCGCTCAAGGCTCACGCCGAAATAGCGTCCTACGGCTATCGCCGCCATCACATTAGGGGCATTATACGAGCCGACGAGCTTTGTCTCCACTACGACATCCTCCCCATTCGCGCCCGGAATGCTGAGTCTAAGGAATGGATGCTCCCCGTCCGCTGTCAGCACCTTAACCTTCTCATAAGCCACGCCATAGCGAATCTGAGTCATGCCCTCCCTGGCGTCGGCCATAGCGAGAAGATCCTCGCTGTCAGCATTCACAAAGACCTTGTTCCAGCCATTGGTGTGGACATAATCGTAGAGCTCGCCCTTTGTCGCCTTGACGCCGTCGAAACTTCCGAATCCGAGAAGATGCGCCTTGCCTACGTTGGTGATAAGTCCCAAGTCAGGATGAGCGATAGCTGTCAACTCATCGATGTCTCCCGGGTGGCTCGCGCCCATCTCGACAAGAGCGATCTGGGTGTCCTCACGCATAGCAAGAATAGTCAGAGGCACACCTATATTATTATTGAGGTTTCCGACGGTGGCGCTCACATTATACTTTGAGGAGAGCACGCATCGGGTCAGTTCCTTAGTCGTGGTCTTGCCGTTGGTTCCCGTAAGAGCGATTACAGTAAGTCTTTCCGAGTCACAGGTCCTGCCTCCTTCGATCATTGTCGGAACCTTGATATGCTCCCTGTGCCATGCGGCGAGTTCCCACAATGTATGAAGGGTATTCTCGACCTTGACCACTCTCTCGTCTTCGACCTGGCAGTCATTGCTCGCGACCGCGTAAGCAGCTCCGAGTTCCAGGGCCTGGGCCACGAAATCGTCGCCATTGAAATTCTCCCCCTTCAGAGCGAAGAAAAGCGCTCCCGGAGTGATTTTTCTCGTGTCTGTGGTCACGACGCCTGAGCATGCGCCCACAAATAAACTGTAAAGCTCTTTAATTTCCATATAATAGAACCTATTGTCTTCCTGTTGATCCGAAACCGCCATCTCCCCTTTCGGTAGAGTCAAGGCTGTCGGTAAGTTCCCACTGCACCTGCTCGTAACGGGCCACTACCATCTGGGCGATTCTCTCGCCCGGATTGACGGTGAACGGAGTGTTGGAAAGATTTACGAGGATAACTTTAATCTCGCCCCTGTAATCAGCGTCGATAGTGCCCGGAGTGTTGAGCACAGTGACACCGAACTTGGCGGCGAGTCCGCTGCGAGGACGTATCTGCGCCTCAAAACCAGCAGGAAGCGCTATGTGAAGACCGGTAGGGATAAGAGCGCGCCCGAGAGGCTCAAGCACAATAGGCTCTTCTATACTGGCCTTCAAATCCATCCCCGCCGACTGCTCAGTGGCATAGGCGGGGACTGGATAATTTGAGTTATTGATGATTTTAACCTTCATCTGATTACTAGATTTCTACGATAGGTCTTCTACCATTGCCATTCATGCCGTTCTCGATGATAAGATCAACGGTGATTTTGTCGCATGCAGGAAGATATATAGTCACCTTGTCTCCAGCCTTTGAGCCCTTGACCTGATCGGTAACGTCAACCTTACGCCAGAAGCGACCTACGTAATCGTTGTACTCATACACGTCATAGACATCAAACACATTAGCGGTCTCGCCCTGGATATAACCGAAGGTCTTGAAAGGAGTGCTAACGCCGCCCTTCTGAGGATCTACAGGTCCGGCGGTAGTAGCGTCGAAGCTTGGACGAGTCATGTGAAGAGAACCGGCGAAGACCTCATACGCAGGGCCGTTAGGCTTACCGTCATAGAGCATGAGAGAGTAAGACATCGCTCCGACAAAAGCGTAGTTTACCAGGCTATATGTATGGTCTGCCTTAAATACGGTCTTTGTATTATCAACTGTGAACTCGACAGGCTCGACAATGTGCATAGGGATAACGACATTCTCCTGCGGGAATTCGTCCGGATCAAGAATGGAGTTGCTCTTCTCATGTGCTTCCAGGACATTGCCGTCTGAATCCTTTGCGTCAATACACTTGGCGACAGCCATTCCCCAGGCGACAAGAAGATCATCCTTCTGAATGACAGGAGATTCCATCGCCTTCCTTAAACTACCGGAAATCATAGAATAATCAGGATTGATAATCACCTGCTTCTCGCCGATCAGCTTTTCAAGCTCCGGATCGCTCCAATAAGGGTCGTCACAAGAGTTTGGCTCATTAAAGCCATATTCGCCCGCGAGGGAGGATACACGATACATTCCCTTATAATGAACGTTCTCTATATGTCTGAAGAACTGCTGTTTCCAAAATGGGACACCGTCATTAAAAGCAGAATAATACGGAACTTCCTTGACATCAACCATAGTCTCGTCAAGAGCGAATGTGCCTGTCAAGATATTAGGATTACCACCCTGGAATGGATACCAGTCCGGATTGATCTGCACGTCGCCGCCAGTAATTTCGCCAGGAAGCGGATTCTGATTACCGCCTGTCGGGTCATTGTACATAGGACCCATTCCTTCCCAAACCTTCTGCCAATCATAACCTACAAAAATATTGTGGACGTTCTCGTTTGAGAAATCGATCTCTCCGAGAAGCTTGTGGAGCTTATCGCAAGAAGTCGCGCTCAAAAGAGCGGCTACCGCTAAAGTGGAGTAAATTATCTTTTTCATATCAGTTTCAGATTATTTGTCAAACTTTCCGTTAGAATTTGTCTTGCCGATAAGGTAAACGAGGGTCACGCCGATCTTGGTAGGACCGAAGTAGTAAGGCTTGCCGGCAGGGTTTGCGCTCTTGGTAGGAGTAGCCATATAGAACTTGCTCGCGCCCTCACGCTCTCCATCCTTGTAGTACCAGCTGTCAGCGCCGGTAGTACAATGATCCATCGTGGTAGATACAGTCAAGTCTCCGTCAAGGTTAGGTCCGAGCTTGTTGACGACATAGCGCTGAACATCTCCGCCGAGGAAGCCCAGAGCGACCTCAAAGTCGAGGTTGAGTCTCTTAGCGATAGGAAGAGAATAGCCGTAGCTTACGCCTACGCCGTAAGTATATTTGCTCTGCCAGCCGAAGCCCTCAGCGTTCTGGAGTTTCTCGGCGAGTTTCTCCAGACGTCCCTTCATCGCTTTACCGGCGAACTGGAAGTCGTAAGTCTCAGCCATGAGCTGAAGGCCTACATGATGACCGGTGAGAGGTTTCTCCTGGGCGGCGGCGCCGAACCAGTATCTAGCCTCGAGCTCTCCTCCGAGAGTTCTCCACCAGTTGTGAGCGTGCTTGCCGTTCCACCATCCGCAATGGAACATTCCGCTTAGAGAGAAATTATCAGCGAGATAGAACTCGACACCTACATTAGGAACAAGAGCGGCGTCATAAAGGAGGTTGCTCTTGACCGCCATGAAGAATGGAGTTGTCTCTGCAACAGGGATAAGCTCTCCGGCTGACTCGTAGTCATTGGCAGAAGGAACGACATCATAAATCTCAAGCTCCTTCTCCTTCTCGACTACAGGCTGGTCAGTGACCTGATTGCTTCCGACCTCTTTATCCTTCTCTTTCTGCGCGAGGGAAGCCAGGTACTCTGGCATCTGGTCCTCAGGTACAGGGAAAAGGTACAGGTAAAGAGCGACACCGCTACGAAGTGAAGGGAAGACATTGTCATAGAGATCCTTCCAAGTCCTTCCGCCGTTGAGAGCCTGAAGAGCGTTCTTACGGGTCTCGACGTTGCGTCCGTTCACGACAGTGACCTCAGGAACCTCATCAAGGACTCTGAGGATATCCTCTTTGTCGGCACGGTCGGAAGACTCGATTCTCTCGCGGAGCATGTCCCATGCGATACCGCCAGGGATACTCTCGATCTTGCGTGCAGGGAGAGGATACTTCGAGGTGATGTATTTCACGATAGCGTCAGCGCGGGCCTTTGACAATTTCTGGTTGAACTCGTATGAGCCGTCAGGGGAAGCGGTAGCGGCGATAGATATCTTCTCCACCTTACCTTCCTTGAGCGCCTGTTCAAGGGATTTGAAAATACGGTCGAACTGAGCGCCGTTGTTACGAAGGTCAAGTTTGATCTCACTTCTAGCGAGCTCAAAATAAATCTTCGCCGAGTCACTTGCCTCTCTCTCAGTCTGAGCGGAAGCGCCCCAACCGATAAGCAAAAGACCGATTACTGAAAGCAAAATTTTCTTTCTCATAAGGTTAATTTATTGATTGTTAATAGTTTCAACCCATTCGCACGCACAACATGCACGCACGAGACTGACAAATTTAATAATAAAAAATGGATTCTTTGAATGATTTTTTGCTATTTTTGCCGAACAAGCACTTAAAGAACGTAGTTATGAAAAAACTCACATCACTTATCGCGCTATGTATAGCATGCCAGCTGGCAAGCGCTCAGATACCGCAGATCAAGCCTCTGGAAGGCAAGAATCTCGAGAAAGCGAAAGCCGGTCTCGTGCCTATGGAGAAGAAAGGCAAGTGGGGATTCGCTGACAATGAGGGCAAGTTTGTCGTGAAGCCTGTCTTTGACAGCGCCACGCCATTTGATAAATATTGGCTTTCAAAAGTCGAGGTTGACGGAAAGTTCGGTCTCGTGGGAAAGGCCGTACAGTGGATTGTAGAGCCTGTTTATGAGTCTATCGGAGAGTTCGATGACAACAAGATCGCCCTTTATGTCAAGGACGGCAAGACAGGAATCATCGCCATCAACGGAAAAGAGGTCACCGGAGCAGTTTACGACAGCATCGGAGAGTGGAGCCAGTACAAGACCGCCCTTTTCACCAAATACGGCAAGACAGGAGTCATCGCCGTCAACGGTAAGGAAGTCGCTCCGGCCAAGTACGACAGCGTCAGCGAGTGGGACTCCCACAAGACAGCCCGTTTCGTATCCTCAGGCAAGACAGGAATTATCGCCATCAACGGCCAGGAGATCCTT
>JAKSJJ010000127.1 GCA_024398335.1 Bacteroidales bacterium
TCTCATTGCCATATTTGATGAAATGTACATGATACACCTCGTCGTCCACGGCGAAGGTCATAGGATGTCTCGTCCCGGGCTCCACCTTGTCAAAATCCATGTTCCGGGCAAGATAGAAAAGCGACGGCAGGTCATATGTGTAGCGGTCCAACGGCAGCTTGACGTCACGCTGCCCCTTTGAAGAGGAATAGACATCGGCCTCGATGTAAGGCTCCTGCGAGTTCCATTTGTACTCATAGAAGTTCTTCGCCTCGTACTTTCCCTCATTAGTGTTGCGCACGAAACGCAGCGGTCTCATGTCATCACGGGTAAACCACGAAGTGAAACGCTCTCTTACCTTGAACACTCCGTCCCAGCCTTTCGAAGTCCTGCCATACACTCTGCACTGAAAAGCTTTTTTTCCGTTCAATGTGAGAGTATCCAGATCTACCTGAGCCCAGCCCAGGTCAGCGTTAATAAGGCCCCAGGTATAGTGCATGGAGAACTTCATGTGCTCCCCGTCCTTGAAAACCAAGTCTTTTTCCTTGAGGCTCCCCACCGGTATTCCCTGCGCCCCGGACACAAAAAATGACCCCATCACGAGGATAAGGATCATTATTGTTCTGAGGAGCGGGCGTCTCATGCGGATATATCTTTGTTAAAAATCAGACGGCATACCGCCAAAGTCGCTATCAAAAGTCGGACCTCCGAAATTGAGGTCATTCATCGCCGAACCGTAGTCGGCCTGGACTGCCTGGAACTGCTCTGAAAGCACCTCGTCAGCCGCGTCGGAGAATCTGGCCTCGCTGTCATGGAATCTGAGCGGAACATCACCGATCTCACCGTTACGGTGCTTCGCGACAATCAGCTGGGTCTCACCCTTGGTGACTCCCTCCATTCCAAGGTTCGCGTAGTCAAGACGATGGATGAAAAGTACCATATCGGCATCCTGCTCGATTGATCCGGACTCTCGAAGGTCGCTGAGCTGAGGACGGTTGTTGCTTCCTGTTCGGCTCACCGCCTGACGGCTAAGCTGAGACAGAGCGATGATTGGGACATTGTGCTCCTTCGCTGTGGCCTTCAGTGTTCGCGAAATAGCGGCCACCTCCTGCTCACGCATACCTCTTAACTCGGCAGGACCCTGCATCAACTGCAGATAATCGACGACTATCAGTCTGACACCCTTCTGCTTGACGAGTTTCTTTACCTTTGAGCGGAATTCCATCACAGGAAGAGAAGGCGTATCATCGATATAAAGCGGAGCCGCCGCGAGAGAACGTATCCTGTCCTCAATCACATCCCAGTCGCCCTCTTCGAGTTTCGTTCCTCCCTTGAGTTTCTTTCCGTCG
The DNA here is from genome assembly GCA_024398335.1 of Bacteroidales bacterium. GTDB lineage: Bacteria > Bacteroidota > Bacteroidia > Bacteroidales > UBA932 > Cryptobacteroides. The sequence continues at coordinate 1,329 of JAKSJJ010000127.1, forward strand.
ATTCCCGTCTCGGAAATCATAAGACGCTTCACCAGCTGGATGGCGGGCATCTCAAGAGAGAACACCGCCGTAGGATAGCCTCTGACAGCCGCGTTCCTGGCCACGTTCAAGGCGAACGCCGTCTTACCCACGGAAGGACGAGCGGCGAGGATGATAAGGTCTGAGCTCTGCCATCCTAATGTCATACCGTCCAATGTCGGGAAACCGGAAGGCACTCCGCTCAAGGAACCGTCCATCTGCTGCATCTTCTCCAACTCCTGCAGGGCCTTGTTGATCACGTCACCCACATTCTGGGCGTCTCTTGTGGTATTGCTGTCCACAGCGGAGAAGATCTCGGTCTGGGCCATGTCGATGAGATTCTCGACATTGACGGCCTCGTCGTATGAGGAATTGATGATTTTGTATGAGGCGGAAATCAGCTGGCGCTGAATATATTTCTGCTTGACGATCTTGGCGTAGAATTCCACATGGGCGGCAGCTCCGACTCTTGTCGAAAGCTCAGCCAGAAAATCCGCTCCGCCCACTGTCTCCAGATTTCCTTGTTTCTGGAGCATGTCGGTCACGAAATAAAGGTCTACCGGAGAGTTTACTTTACGGAGTTCACGTATGGCCGAATAAATCATACGGTTCCTCTCGCTGTAGAAACAATCCTCGGTGGAAAGTTCCTCCAACGTCTCGTCCAGACAGTTAGGCTCCAGCATCAAAGCAGCAAGAACCGCCTCCTCAATGTCTATCGCTTGAGGAGGCGTCTTTCCCATCAAAGTCTCCAGATCAAGGTTTTCCTTGCGGTCAGACTTTCTTCTGCCTTTATATTCTGGCATCTGTCTCTATTATTCGAAATCAGGGTTGACGAGGATTCTGCCGCAGTACTCGCAGATGATCATCTTCTTGTTGGACTGGATGTCGATCAAGCGCTGAGCAGGGATTGAATTCAAGCAACCGCCACATGATCCTGAGAGCTCGTCTTTCTCATTCTCGGCCCTATAGACAGGAACGACAGCGAGGTGGTTGTGGTTGCTCTGGCGGATACGGTCGTATGCGCTGAGAGTTCTCTCGTCGATCTTTGAGGTATATGCATCTCTCTCCGCGACAAGCTTCTTCTCCTCAGCGGAAGTAGCCTCGACGATAGTTGAAAGCTCATCCTCCTTGATCTTGAGGTCCTCTTCCTTGACGGCGAGTTTCTCCTTTACGACCTCGAGGTCCTGCTTGAGAGCGAGGGTAGCCTCTTTAGCCTCTGAGATCTGCTTCTGGGCGATCTGGAGAAGGAGGTCCTGGTTCTCGATCTCTTTCTGGAGAGAGTCGTACTCACGGCTGTTAGACACGTTGTCTACCTGGGCCTTATACTTGTCGATCTGCGCCTGGCAGTCAACGATATCGTTTTTCGCACGGGCTATCTCGGTCGCCTTGAAGTCGACCTCAGCGGAGATCTCGGCTGCCTTGTCCTGGAGGACGGCGATTTCCTCCTGAAGAGCCTCAACCTCGAGAGGGAGCTCTCCGCGGAGCTGGAGAATCTTGTCTATCTTGGTGTCGACCTGCTGGAGCTCGTAGAGGGTCTTAAGCTTTTCCTCGACGCTCAGATCTGAGTCAGCGAAGGTCTTCTGAATGGAGACGAAGGTCTCCCTCTGGTCAATAGGAGCCTCGATTTTCTTTGTCTTCTTTGTTGCCATAATATGTTTTAAGTTTTCTTTGTTCTCTTGCACGCGTATGCGAACCGCAAAGATACGCGAAATTCCGTTGCTAAAAAATAAATTTTACTACAATGTCTTGCGAATCTCTTCCAATTGGCCGCGCATAGCTTTCAGGCTCTCCAGCACCTTGACTTTGTTGTCAACGGTCTTGATCTCGCCACTGAGCTTCTTCGCCGCGCCCTCCAGGGTCATGCCCTGTCCTTTGACAAGCAGGTGAATCTGTTTTAAAGCCTCCAGATCGTCCATAGTGAACTGACGGTTTCCCTTAGCCGTGCGGTTAGGCTTGATGTGTTTAGGGAAAGAATTCGCCCAGAACCTTACCAAAGAAGTGCTCTCGCCGAGGATCTCGGCCACTTCACCGATTGAGTAATACAATTTTTCCATATATCTAATCCATTGATTGTCTTGTATTTGAGGAAATAATCAGCATGTTCGTGTAATCCACCGGAGAGACCCCCGTGAAAAGAAAATGAACAGGGTTCAGCACCAGCGAGTCCCGAAGCACCTCATAGTGAAGATGAGGAGCGTAGCTCTTCCCGGTCATGCCCACCTTTCCGAGCAGATCCCCGGCGCTGACCTTGTCTCCCTTATCAACCTGGATATCTGTCAGGAAAGCATAGCGGGTACGGTAGCCACCGAAGTGAGAAAGCGTCACGATATTCCCCTGCGAACGACCCTTCGTCACGTCTTTCACCACTCCATGAGCGACCGCTCGCACGGCGGTCCCTGTCGGGCACAAGATATCCATTCCCTCATGAGAGGTCTCGACCTTGTAAAAAGGACTGACTTTGCGCCCCGTCGAGGCTCCCGTCATAGCCGGCGAGAACTCATCCACAGGCACTCTCAAAGGAGGCAGCAAGGAGCGTGAAACACGGGCGGCGCTATCCACCTTGGCAAGGCACTTTTCAATCTTTTCAGCCTTACGCAGAAGGGTGTCCATCTGACTATTGCTATACTTGTAAATACGGTATTCAGGCACGTCTTCGGCAGATATCTGCGCGAACACATCAGTTTGTGAAAGTTCAGGAAGACGAGGCGCGGAAGTATGAAACACAGCTTGATAAATCTGCTCATCTTTAAGCTCCAGTCCCCTTACTACATCCTCCAGCAAATCGACCCTTTCTTTCATCGCGGCGTCATTCTGGGCGTATGATTTTATCTGGGCCTCAAGCCACTTCTCCGTATCCGAGCTGACCAGCATGGCGAAGACCAGATAGTACAGGAAAGAAAGCGCCAGAGACCAGGCGAAATATTTCAATATTTTCCTTAGAAGCCTCATTTCTTTTTCCTGTGTTTAGGGTGGATATACATTCTGTCGGAATTGGCGCCGACCTGGGTCACAAGCTTGAAATAGTCCTCGGACGACATGGAGAGGTCCATGTAATTCATAGGATTGACATGCGTGCCTTTATAGATGACCTCATAGTGGAGGTGGACGCCCGTTGACTTTCCCGTGTTTCCCGCGAAACCGATGTTCTCGCCTCTCTTGACGGTCATTCCCTCCGCCACGATGAAGCTTTGAAGATGGGCGTAACGAGTCTTATAGCCGAATCCGTGATTGATAAGAACCTGGTTTCCATATCCCCCCAGCTCATTCTTGACCAGCTCGACCACGCCGTCTCCGGTCGCGTAGATAGGATTACCCCTGTCGCAGGCGAGATCCACGCCCTGGTGGGCTCTGCGCCCCCTGTAAACGGGGTCTTCCCTGTTGCCGAACGGACTGGAGAAGCGGCATTTCTTCGGATTCGGGTCCATCGGAGGGATAGCGGGGACGCATGAGGCCATGTCTCCGGCCTTCAACGCCAAGGAGAGCACCTCGTCAAAGGATTTACTCTGTACATATGCGGCGTGGGAGACAGCCTCCAGACGTTCCGCCGTGCTCCGCGAAGAGTCGTGTCCGCCGTTTCTTGTCTGCTCCGATATCTCGTTCATGCCAAAGAGAGAACGGTATATCTTGTTGTCCCTCTCGGCCATCATGGCTAAAGACGCCTCGCTTTCCTCCATGGACTTGAGCATCTGCTCGGAGCGGGTGTTCCAGGCGGCCAGATGCCACTTCAGCACAGCGGTCTTAGGGAGGGTGAAACCGAGGACGGAAGTATAGATCCACATGTACAAAAAGAACAGGCCGACGCTCAGAAGAAAGAGCGAAAAACCGGTCGCGAACGCGCGGGCATGTGAATTCATATACTTTTTAAGGTCCATCACGACGCAAAAATACAATTTATTTTGTAAATTTGTAGGTTATTTGGACAATTTTACTTGAAGTAATACTATATAAC
>JAKSJJ010000128.1 GCA_024398335.1 Bacteroidales bacterium
AGCCGTTCTTGTCAAAAGAGCCGACCTTGTCGTACTCCGGCTTGAAAAGCCACGAGCCGTCCTCATTGATGATTCCGTACAATGAGCCTACGGCGACATCGGCGACCCCGTCCTTGAAGGCTCCCGCCTTGTCGTAGGCAGGCGCGATGACCCATTCCTTTGTCTTTTTATCCTGATATCCGAACTTTTTCGTGTCCTTGTCCTTGACTGGCTTGAGATCTTGGGCGGAGGCGAAAATGCTCAAGGCGAAAAGCCCGACAAGAAGGCGTGTCTTTTTGAATGAAATCATAATAATATGGTTTTATATTTTGTCGATGGATAGAATTTCGGCTTTGTCGCCTTCGACTCTGAATTTGATGTTATGCTCATGGAAGGAAAGGCCGTAAACCCTTTGAGGGTCATCTTGGTAGGATGGACGAGGGTCAAGGCTTATAACCTGCGTCAGGGCTTTTTCGAACGATTCCTCCGGCTTGTCGCAGAGATATTCGACAGCGAGGGTCTTTTTCTGTTGCTTATCTACAAAGCCAGAGCGGGACTCAGGGAAGGCGTCAGCGTAGGTCACGTATGGTTTTATATCATAAATAGGCGTTCCGTCCACAAGGTCAGCGCCGAGGACATTGATTACAGGGCCGAGGTTCTTGTCGATTTCGATGGAGGCGACGCGTACACATGAGAGGCCGAGGGGATTGGGGCGGAAAGGGGATCGGGTGGCGAATACCCCCATCGAACTGTTGCCTCCGAGCCTTGGCGGGCGTACGAGCGCGGACCATGACTTTTCGTCCTTTTCCTGGGCTGTGCCCCTTCGGTTACGGTCAAACTCCCATATCAGCCAGATTCTGTCGAAGTCTTCAAGTCCTCTTAGAGCGTCAGGATTTCTGAACTCGGGCTCAAAGACTATGACTCCTTGCAGCGACGGCGCGAGAGAACTTTGTCTGGGCACTCCGAATTTCTCGGGAAACTCTGTCCTTATATGTGCTATCGGTCTTATTTCCATAATGGCAAAGATAATGAAACTTATCATTCATACGCACTTGCAGATTAAAGGAATTCCCCCTAATTTTGTAGGGATTGTACGATTTATTCTTGTAATATGAAGAAATTATCATTCATAATGACGCTGCTCGCTCTTTGCTTTTGCTTAAAGAGCTCCGCTCAGAAACTTGTCTTGCCTAACGCTTACGACCCTTCAGATCTGCCAGATTCCGTTTATGTCGGAGACCAGATGTTCCACGTCCAGGGCATCGCCATCGACAGGTCGAAAGGATGTATGTATTTCTCTTTCACAAGCCAGTTCTACAAGACTGACCTTCAGGGAAATATCATCGGCAGCATAGATAAGGTCCAGGGCCATCTCGGAGCCATGACAATGAACCCTGTAACTGGGAAAGTATATGCCTCTCTTGAGATTAAGGACGACGAGATAGGCTCTAACATATCCAAGAAACTTCAGGTCAATGAGGTCTCTAAAGGCTCGTCAGTTTTCTATATCGCGATAATAGACGTAGATAAAATCGACCGCATGGGACTCGATCCGGAGAAGGACGGCGTGATGACTACTGTCTGCGTCAAAGAGGCATGCGCTGATTATGACGCATGGGTCAGCAATGGCGGAGTAGCCCTCGAGCATCGCTACGGTTGCTCAGGCATCGACGGCGTGACTTTCGCTCCCGCCTTCGGCTCAAAGAATCCAAAGTACTATCTCTATGTAGCCTACGGTGTCTATGGAGATGAGTCCCGCACTGATAATGACTATCAGGTCCTGCTCAAATATGATGTCAGCTCATGGAGTAAATATGAGACCCCTGTGACCTTCGGCGAGATCCATACCAATGGCCCTGAAAAGCCGATGGAAAAGTACTTCATATTTACCGGAAATACCCGCTACGGAGTCCAGAATATGGCATTTGACGCCTTTACAAACAGGATTTTCATGGCTGTATATAAAGGCAAGAAGGAGCAGTATCCGAACTACGATCTTTTCAGTTTTGACTGCTCGCAGAAGCCTTTCAAGGCTCCGCTTAAAGGTGTCGAGTACATGACCAAACCTGTCAACCAGCTTTCTTTGGCGAAGGACGGACTTTGCCAGGACGAGATTTATGGTTGGAAGTTCAAGTGGGGCAGCACCGGAATTTGTCCTCTTGGGAACGGCTGGTGGTATATCTCGGAGAACGGCAAGAATAAAGAGATGAAGACCAATTCATGCACCGCCCGCCTGTATCACTGGACAGGTGGCAAGACTCCTTTTTCATCGAGATAAATCATGTATAGGATAAAAGACGATAAGCGTTGCCAGAAGTCAGCCCGTATGATTAAAGACGGGCTGATCGCTTGTTTAAAGAAAAAAAAGATGAATGAGGTGACAGTCAGCGATATAGCCACCGCGTCAAAGGTGAGTCGCGCTACTTTTTATCGCCTCTTTGATACTCCGGTCGATGTCCTTGGCCTTATATGTGAGGAGTTCTCAAGTGCTTTCTCAAAGGAATTCATGCTCGTCAAGGACAGCCCTCAGGATGAGGTGTCATACCGTTTCCTTTCCTTCTGGATGGATAACGCTTCCATCATAGAGGCGGTAATGAGAAGCGGAAGGCACGATATTATGCAGGACGCCTTCCAGGATAAAAACATCTCCTTTCTTCCATCATGGGCGGAAGGGGAATTCTCCGTCGCGGAAGAGGCTTACGTCAATGCTTCATCCATCGCGATCTTAAGCAGTATCCTTCTTGTCTGGATCAAGTACGGTAAAAAAGAAACTCCTGAACAGCTTTTCGACTTGTTCAGGAGAATATCTTCCAGATAGAGTTGTTTTCGAGGCTTAATTTCTCAGGCCCGCGCACTCGAGATCTTCTTCCACGTCAGGGATGTCCATATACTGCTCAGAAGGCTTGACTACGATCTTGCCCGAGCTGTTAAGAGCGCCTACCATATTCTTCTGACGGAACTTGTAAATTCCGTTGCCTACGTATTCGATTGAACTGTATGTAGGCGGTACGAGAAGGCTTCCTTTTGAGGTGATAAGACCATATCGTCCCTGCTTTCCGACTACCGCCGTGCCACAGTCGTCAAAGCTTTCCGCGCTCTGATATGTGGCCCCGATCACCATCTGTCCGTCAAAATTCACATATCCCCAAAGTCCTTCCGCTGTCTGTACAGGGGCGAGTTCGGCGGGTCCGAAAAGGTCTATTCCCGCTTCGCTGTTAATCAGTTTGTCGCCGCTCAGGTTCATCCATCCGCTTGACTTGTCCGTTACATATGCTATCATGTCTCTGTCCGGATGGATGAAATCATAAACGAAAGGGGAGATGAACTGTCCCTTTGCTGAGTCATAAAGAGCGTAACGGTTGTTCTCAAAGACCGGGACGAGCGAACTGAAGGCTGTCGCCTTATTCCAAATCAGGTCCTCATAGACAAGGTCGAGAATAATCGCTCCGTCGGGAGATATAAGTCCCTGACGGCCCTCCTCGGTTGTGACCTTCATGCAGTTATTATAGGTCGGAGAGATCTCGGAATATATAGGAGGAATAACAACAGTGCCTCTGCTGCTTACCACACCCATTTTATCATTTATTCCCTTGAAAACCGCCATTCCGCCTTGAAAAGGATAGACGTTGATTGCTTTTCTTAAAGTGAACTTCACCGCTCCGTCTTTGTCTATGGCCTTGAAATTCATTCCGTCATCACAGATAAAGGCGACGCCTTCCGAGAATATAGTGGCGTCGATAAAGTTGTTCGGCAGGACACGGTGGAACTTTTCGTCTATATAGTGGCATGAGGCAAAGCCTTCGTCAAAGACAAGGGCGACTCCGTCATGGAACCAGCTGCAAAGCTCATATTCTTCGGAACGGGCGCATTTCTCGCCAGTCTTGGTATCGACATAGATGAACTTTCCGTCCGCGAGATATACGGGGACATATTTGGGCTGCTTGGTCTGCGCTCCCGCGGATATGAGACTCAGCGCCGCGGCAAGGGTTATGATGATCTTCTTCATGTGTACAAATATATAAAATATCCTCTCAAAAATAATTTTTTCAAGACTTGAAAAGTAAAAAGACGCTTGAAAAATAAAAAAGTGATTGAAAAGTAAAATGTTGCATATGGGTGCTTGGAGGGCATGTTTTGATGGAGTAGATTCGCAGCGGACAATGGTTTATGTTATGCTGAAAAAATGTTTGGAAACGCTCGCGGTCATGCTGTTTTTCATGCTTGCCGCGGCCTCGTGTAGAGAGATTGAGCAAGTGTCGGACCCCGCTGAGCAGGAGTTTGTCTTACGATGGGAGTCAGGGGCGGCCAAAGGGTCTTTTGACTCGACAAGAAGCTCATATGATATGGACGAAAACAGGATAGAGTCTTTAATTATCTATGTCTATAAAGAGGGTGTACTGTATGAATCCCGTCAGGTCGCCATGGATAATCTTTTGTCCAGCTCATCAAGACTTGCTCTTCAAAGAGGATATCATTATTCCTTTTATATCTTGGCGAACTTTGATGATTACGGTGAGATCTCAGTTCCGGTAAAAGAATCTGAAATAAAAGACATCCGTCTATATGAGTGTGCCGTCCGTGCTGTTGAGAATGGACGCTCGCCTATGTCAGGAAGCATTGAGGGATTTTACGTGGACAGGGGCGTGAATTTCTGTATAGTTGAGTTGGAAAGGCTCGTTGGAAGGCTTGATTTCGTGATTGACAAAAGCGCTCTTCAAAAGGAGAAGATAACGGTCAAGTCCGTTCGTCTTAGGCAGGCCGCAGACGACATCTGTCCTTTCCGTACTTCGAGCGAGGCTATTACGGTATATGACGGAGACTATGCCTCTTCGGAGGACCTTGAGAACATCAACTGTGGTGGAAAGATAAGTTTTTATATGCTGGAAAACGCGAGGGGAGTGCTTCTTCCGGGGAATCAGGACCATTGGGCTAAGGTTCCGGATAATATCTCCTCCGAGGCTTCTTTTTGCACCTATCTTGAAGTGTCCGCTGTATATACCGCCCCGGGTATCTTGGGAGAGAACCTGAAATATAGACTTTATCTGGGCGAGGATAACTGTTCAGATTTCAATGTCGGTAGGAATAAGATTAACACATTGACATTGACAACGACAGGGGAAGGAGTTTTCCGCTCAAGCTGGAAGGTTGAATTGGGCGAATATCTTGACAGCAGAGAACTTCATTTCAGCGAAAATAGGCTGGAAATTCACCCTTTATTGAGCGATAAAGCCGCTCTTCGGGTACTGACATCTCCGGA
>JAKSJJ010000129.1 GCA_024398335.1 Bacteroidales bacterium
AGGTAGCGGTAACTCTGTCAAGCTTTCCGTTCCTGGTCAGAGCTCTGTTCAGTGGAGTTCGGCGGACACATCCATCGCGACTGTCGATGGTGAGGGAAATGTGACCGGCGTGTCCGGCGGTTGGGTGACAATAACAGCGAACTATTCCGGTCAGACCTCACACAAAGAGCTGAGGGTAGTCCCTAATAGTTTCACCCCTAGATTCTATGCGAAATATGTCAACTCAGGAAAGAAGGACTGGGACGGTTGGACAATCGGAGAGCTCACTGATGATTTGACTAACGTCACCATGCTTCCTTCAACGGTCTCATACACAGCATACGTGGGCTGTAACGGCTACACCCTTTCCGACCGCGAGCTTAAACTTCTTTATAAGTCGTCTTATACATTAAGCACGAGCGGTGATAAGTTCTATGACCTTGTTGAAGTCAATTCCGGCGAGTTCGTGAGCCTCTATTATAAAAATGGTACGCTCCCAGGCTCTTCTACAGTCTCTGTCAAGGCTCCTAACGGGAAAACAGGTGTTCTTAATGTGACTAAGAACATAGGCTCTATCACTATTTCTGAAAGGAACTCAATGAGACCAGACACTAGCGTCAAGGTGGGAGGCTCTTTCACTGTCACCTCGACAGGAAAATATATGTTCTGGGTCAATTCCGGCGACACATATCTTGATAATCAGTCAGGCGCATACAGCCGCTCTCAGTTTATTGATGCTGATTTCGGATATACTCCGAAAAGCGAAAGTTCAAGCCTTAAACTTGTCAATTATTCATCTTCTTTGGGCTTCACTTGTATAAATATCGACTCATCAACTCCTAAGGGAACCTACAAGCTTTCCGTAGCTGAGTATCCTTCAGTAACATTTAATGTAATATATAAATAACCATGAAAAAAATTATCAATGTTTTCGCAATAGCCCTTATGCTGGTCACTATCTCGTGTACCAAGGGTGGATTGAAAAGCATCAGATTCGTAGATGAATCTGTAGCTGTGATGGTAGGTTTCGACACTTCTTTGCCAGTGGAGACTGACCCTGCGGATTTTGACGTGTCACTTCTTGAGTGGAAGTCTTCCGATGAGAGCATCGCAGTTGTCAATGACGGTTATGTCCATGGAGTCGCCAGCGGATTCGCCCGCATCACGGTCAGCTCGGGAAGAAAAAGCGCCGGCATCGATGTGTATGTGAATGATGTCATCGTGTCTTCTTTCACTGTACCTTCTTCTATAGATGTGGCTCCCGGTTACTCTACAACGTTCAAAGTGACGTCTATTAAGCCGGAATACGCTAAAATAGAGAACCTTCGTTTCAGCCCTGGACAGTCTGACAACCTTACTCTTTCATTCTCGGAAAATGTTGTTACCGTGACTGCCGGCAAGGATATGGCAAACGGCAGCAAGGGTTCAATCAGCGTCTCTAACGCCGACGGTTCTGTTGAAAAAACAATCACGGTAAACTATATTTATCGTCCTGTCACCGCCGTTTCTCTCAACGTGACGAGCGCGGCAATGACAATAGGCGAGACAAAGACGGTATCCGCTACCGTTACTCCTTCAAATGCTACAGACGGCGCCTTGACATGGACAGTGAGCAATCCTGCTATCATAAGCTATGATTCTGATACTAAGGTGCTTAAGGCTTTGTCCGCAGGTACTGCCACACTCACGGCTAAGGCCGGAGAGAAATCAGCGGTTTGTAATGTGACCGTCACAGGAGTTCCTATCGAGGGAAGAAATGTCATGTATACCGGTACTGAAAACGCGGCGACATTCACTGTTCCTGGCCAGAGTTCTGTTCAGTGGACTTCATCTAATTCTAATTTCGCCACTGTAAGTTCAGATGGCCTTGTTACCGGTAAGTATAGCGGTTGGGTTACTATCACGGCTACATATTCAGGCACTAAATCGGAGAAAGAGGTACGTATAGTAAATAAAAATAGCGCGCCTGACGCATATTGTAATAAATTGAGCGCCACAGGTCATAAGGATAAATCCGGTGTGGATATTTACAAATTGGAGATTCCTATTACAAATGCGTACGTGCTTCCTTCATACGGTACAGCGTCATTCTATCTGGGTGTAGATGGTTATACTCTCACTTATGCCGAGATCAGAGAGCTTTCTGACGGAAAGATGAGCAGTTTTAAAGCAGAGAACTCCGGAGACGCGTTCCGTGATGATCCTCAGTATGCAGTGAATCTCGGAGAACTGTCAAGCTCATACATCCAGTCGGCGTTAAATGGTACAACCACTACGAAAATCACCGGCCCTAACGGACAATATACGAACGTTACATGGCATAAGAGGATAACTTCACTCAGTATCTCAACCACGGCAGGCTTCAGTTCCATCAAGTCAACTGTCCCGGTGGGAGATACCTTTACCGTCACTTCTACAGGTAATTATTATATCTGGGTCAACCCTAACGAATTCCCATACGAGAGTCAGATGAAGGCCGTAGGACCTTCACACATAGCGGACCCTGATTTTAAATATACCCTTGTATGTAAAGAGGATCCTAATCTGTTGTCAACATCTGCTTACTACCAGTGTGTTTCAATCAAGTCCACTACTGCGAAAGGAACATACTCCTTCTACATAAGCGAGTATCCTTCAATCACATTTAAAATCAAATATCAATAGAATATGAATATTATTAGCGGTAAAGAGCTTTCAGCCCGTCTAAGGGAGGAAATGGCAGCTCAGATTCCTTCTCTTGAGGAGAAATATGGACGCAAACCGAATCTTACTGTTATCCTTGTGGGTGAGAATCCCGCAAGTCAGTCATACGTTCGCAGCAAGGCGAAAGCCGCTGTGGCAATTGGCATGACAAGCAGCACGGTGACTCTTCCTGAGCAGACAAGCGAGGCAGAACTTCTGGAACTGATCGCCAAACTCAACGAAGACGACGCCGTTGACGGGATCCTCGTTCAGTTGCCTCTTCCTAAGCACATAGACGAGGATAAGGTCATTGACGCGATATCATACGAGAAGGATGTCGATGGCTTCCATCCTATGAACGTCGCCGCCCTCTGGCTCGGACAGCCATGTATTGTTCCTTGCACCCCTAAGGGATGTATCGAGATGATCGAGTCCACAGGAGTCGGCATCGCAGGAAAGAAGGCTGTCGTCGTGGGCAGAAGCAATATCGTTGGCAAGCCTGTCGCGAAACTCCTGCTTGACAAGAACGCCACAGTGACTATCGCTCATTCACGCACCGCCGACCTTGGCGCCGTGACCCGCGAGGCTGACATCCTTGTCGCTGCCGTCGGACGCCCTCTGATGATAACAGGTGACATGGTCAAGCCTGGCGCCGTAGTCATCGACGTGGGCATCAACCGCCTCGAGGACGGTCGCCTTGTAGGTGACGTCGATTTCGAGAGCGCCGCCCCTGTCGCCGGATATATTTCCCCTGTGCCTGGCGGAGTAGGACCTATGACCATAACCATGCTGATGAAAAATACTATTCAGTGTTTCGAAACAAGAATGCAAAATAAATAGTAGATTATGCAGATTTCACAAAAGGCTGCGCAGATGCCAGCCTCAGCAATCAGAAAACTCGTGCCGTTAGCCGACGCGGCCAAAGCAGCCGGCGTGAAAGTCTATCATCTCAATGTAGGCGCTCCTGACATCAAATCTCCTCGCGAGGCCATCGACGCCGTCATCGAGAAGTGCACAACGATGCACCACCTCTCATACACCAACTCGGCGGGATTCATCGAGCTTCGCCGCGGTATGGTCGAGAAGTATTACAAGAAGATAGGTATCGACATCACCCTTGACGATATTCTCATCGACGTAGCCGGCAGCGAGGCTTTCGCCGTAGCTATGCAGATAGCCGCCGACAGGGGAGACGAGATCATCACTATCGAGCCTTTCTACACCAACTACCAGACTTTCGCTTTCCTTAACGGCATCACCCTGAAAGCTGTACATAGCGATATCCATGATGGCTTCAAGGTGCCTGATATGTCTGAGTTCGAAAAGCTCCTTACTCCTAAGACCAAGGCCGTCTTGCTGAGTAACCCTTGCAACCCTAGCGGTAAGGTTTATTCAAAGGAGGAGATGCTCGCTATCGGAGAGTTCTGCCGCAAGAATGACCTCTTCCTTATCAGTGACGAGGTATACCGTGAGTTCTGCTATACTGACGAGCCGCACTTCAGCGCTATGAACATCCCTGGATGTGAGCAGAATGTCATCCTCGTTGATTCTGTATCCAAGAGATATAATCTTTGCGGAGCACGTATCGGCTGCATGGTCTCACGTAATAAAGAGGTCATGGCCGCTGCTATGAAGTTCGCTCAGTCTAGACTCTGTCCTCCAGTTCTTGGTCAGTATGCCGCTATCGGCGCTCTTGACACACCTAAGTCTTATTTCGACGAGGTTCACGAGGAGTACGTAAGAAGGCGTGACACCGCTGTCAGACTTCTTAACGAGATCCCGGGCGTGTTTACTCCAGTGCCTCAGGGAGCGGTCGACACAATGGTAGAGCTTCCGGTAAAGGATGCTGAGGCCTTCGCCCGCTGGCTGCTGACTGACTTCCGTTATGAGAACAGCACAGTCCAGCTGACCCCTGCCGCTTCTTTCTATAAGACTCCAGGTGAGGGTAAGAATATCGCACGAGTAGCTTACGTGCTTGAGGTGCCTGAGATCGAGAAGGCTATGGTCGTTCTCGCTGAGGCTCTTAAGGTTTACAAGGATTAATTAAAGGACGAAGTTCTTTACTTTTTCCCAATCGTAGTAGAAACCAAGTTCGCTGTCAAGTCCGGTGATCTTGGTTTCTTTTTCGTTGTATAGGAACTTCACCAGTACGGGTTTTCCGGCCTTTTTCGAGCGGTAGAATATCATCTGGAGGTTCGATCCCATACACATCGTAGAGCAACTCCAGAGGCCGTCAACTTCGTCAAAGCTATATCCCCATGGGAATGGTTCGAGATGAAGGGCGGAGCAAAGGGTCAGAAGGGGATAGTCATGGCCGAAGCGAAGGTCTGCCGCCCACTTTCCTCCAGCGATAGCCTCGTCAGCCTTCGTGATTATATCATTGAGAAGTTTCTCTCCGTTTTTCAGCCTCTGCTCACCCCATTCTCGGCTGGCGCAATGACGGCAGTACAGGTCATGATTCTTATAACTGTGGAATTTGTAGATAAGGTCAAGGGGCATGTTGTCATAGAGCTTCGC